>JAPLMI010000109.1 GCA_026387115.1 Candidatus Omnitrophota bacterium
CATAGTCCAGCTCCGGATGAACGGCTATCGCCACATTCGCGACCAGCGTCCATGGCGTTGTGGTCCAGATTATAAAATTAGTATCGGGTATTGGGTATTGGGTATTGGGTTTATTGCCGGACAATTCAAATTTTACATAAATCGAAGGCGAGGATTTATCCTCGTACTCGACCTCCGCCTCGGCGAGCGCCGTTTCGCAGGTCGCACACCAGTTCACCGGCTTTAAGTCTTTATAGATATAGCCTTTTTCAACCAGTTTTCCGAATGACCTGATGATCTCGGCTTCGTAATCTGTCGCCAGGGTAAGATACGGATTCTCCCAATCGCCCAATATCCCGAGGCGTTTGAACTCTTCCTTCTGTATATCGACGTATTTCATCGCGTAGTCGTACGCCTTCGACCTGAATTTCACCTGGTCGATATCGTACTTTGTGATCTTCAATTCCTTGAATAGCTGATGCTCGACCGGCAGTCCGTGGCAGTCCCAACCCGGAACGTAGGGCGAATCACACCCCCTCATCGTCTTATATTTCACGACTATGTCTTTTAAGATCTTATTCAGGGCATGGCCCATGTGGATAGAGCCATTCGCGTACGGAGGGCCGTCGTGCAGGACAAACTTATCTTTTCCTTTTCGAGCTTTACGTATCTTTTCGTACAGGCCTGAATCCTGCCATGCCTTCAGCATCTTAGGCTCGCGGTTCGGCAGGTCGGCTTTCATCGGAAAGTCCGTTCTCGGCAGATTTAATGTATTCTTATATTCCATTACTTTATGTATTTCCCTATTATCAACTCTAATTTTTTCTTCGTATCTGCCGGAATAAATTCCGGTCTCGTAACTATCGCATCTTTCAGCGCTGAGCCACAGCCGCAGGTCCTGGAACCCGCAAGTTTCGGGAGGACGGCCTTCAGTATATTTTTCGAGACATCGACATTCTTCAAAAGATTCTGTAAAATCATTTCCAATGAGACAGTCTCGCGAACCTCGCCCATCCTCCAGCAATCGTAATCGGTGATGCATGCTAACGTCGCGTAACAGATCTCGGCCTCTCTTGCGAGTTTCGCCTCGGCAAGGTTGGTCATGCCTATGATATCCATGCCCCATGACCTGTACAGGTTCGACTCCGCCTTCGTCGAAAATTGCGGCCCCTCCATATTGACGTAAACGCCGCCAAGATGCATGCCGGCCCCGGCTTTACGCCCGGCGTCGTATAGGGCCTTCGACAGATGAGGGCAGACCGGTTCGGCAAATTGTATATGGGCGACGATCCCGTCGCCGAAGAAGGTCATGCGCCTTCCATAGTTAGTTCTATCCAAAAACTGGTCCGGTATCACGATGTCGAGGGGCTTCAGCTCTTCCTTCAGGCTCCCGCAGGCCGAGACAGATATGATGCGCTCGACGCCGAGCTTTTTCATGCCGTAAATATTCGCGCGGTAGTTTATCTCGCTCGGCAGGACCTTATGGCCGAGGCCGTGACGCGCCAGGAAGGCTACTTCTAAACCCTCCAGTTCACCGCAGACGAATTTATCGGATGGATTTCCGAACGGAGTCTTGACCTCAAAAGTCTTTATCTTCCCTATGCCTTCAATATTATAAAATCCGCTTCCGCCGATTATCCCTATCTTAGATTCCATATTTCACCCTACCCTCATCGCAATACCGTAAAGAGTCCTTATCAAAAATAATTTCAGAAACCATATGAATACGAGCGCGAATATCGGCGAGATATCCAATCCTACCCTATACGCCGGCATAAGCCTTCTGAATGGCGCAAGTAACGGTTCCGTAGTCTTGTATAAGAACTGGACTATCGGATTGTACGGGTCCGGATTCACCCAGCTTACGAGCGCCCTTATGATTATGAGCCAATTTGCTATCGTAAGGATGTAGTCCAAAATAGTTGTTACCGCTAACAGGAAATTACCGAATACGAACATATTTTAGCCTCCCGAAAGTTCTTTTGAGCGTTTATGCGCCGCCTTTACGGCGTCAAGGATTATGGATTTGACTATCTTATCATCGAATACTTTTAAAGCGGCCTCGGTCGTCCCGCCTTTCGATGTCACCTTTTTACGCAAATTTTCAGGCTCCTCTTTTAGCGCCTCCAATAACTTAGCGCTTCCGATGGCCGTCTTCAGCACAAGATTCTTCGCGGTCTTCTCATCGAAGCCGAGTTTCTGGGCCGCTTCTATGAGTGCTTCAATCAGATAAAAAAAGTAAGCCGGCCCGCTTCCGCTTATTGCCGTTACGGCATCGACAAGTTTCTCCTCGACTTCGACAACTTCTCCTACAGCGGAGAATATCTCCTTGGCGGTTTCTATGTCCGAGGCTCTGACCGCGGAACCTGCGCTTACGCTCGATATCCCCTCGCCGATTATGGCGGGCATGTTGGGCATTACGCGGATGACAGGAATATCTTTGCCGACGATACCTTCGATATGTTTGGTAGTAGCGCCTGCCGCTATCGATATCAGGAGTTTATTCTTCGACATGCCGCAGCACACCTCTTCTTTCAGTATCTTGTCGAAGTCCTTCGGCTTCACGCAAAGTATAATGACATCCGCGAATTTCACGACAGCGTTATTGTCGATCTCCACGATCATCTTATACTTATTCCGGATATAGTCGCGCCTTGCGCTGTCAAGCTCGCTCACCATTATAGATGTCGATTTTTCTAAAGTATTCGACAGCCGGCTCAAAATAGCCTCGCCCATATTTCCGCAGCCGATTATTCCGATCTTCTTGTCGATCATAGTCTATCTCCAAATATCGCCCTACCGATTCTCACCATCGTCGAGCCTTCTTCGATAGCAACCTCGAAATCGTTGGACATGCCCATAGAGAGTATTGGGTATCGAGTATTGCGTATTGAGTTAATTTTATTCTGAAGTTCGCTGAGCGCTCTGAAATACGGCCGCGCAAGTTGCGGATCGTCAACTTCGGGTGCGATAGTCATCAAACCCTCTATATTAATATTATGGTATAAAGCGACTTCCTTTAATAAATCAAAGACTTCGTCCGGAGATACGCCAAATTTGGTCGTCTCGGCCGATGTGTTTACCTGAATTAATATATCCTGGACCTTATTTAGTTTTGCGGCTTCTTTATCGATCTGGCTTGCGAGTTTTACGCTGTCCACCGAATGAATAAGCGAGGCTATCTTAACGGCGTCGCGGACTTTATTGGTCTGGAGGTGGCCTACCAGATGCCAGGCCGCCTTATCGCCTATCGCCTTATGCTTAGCGGCCAGTTCCTGGACCCTGTTCTCGCCCAGGTCCCGCGCGCCTAAGCCCAAAACCTCGTTTACATCATCAACCGACGCTTCCTTGGTAACGCATACAAGCGATATCTCTTCGGGTGACCGGCCTAGATTCTCGCAACACCTTGCTATTCTTTGTCTTACGGATTTGAGATTCTTGGCAATCATTCGAGTGGATAAAATAGCACAGAAAGCGGGCAAAGTCAAATTTTTTCGTCTTCAGTAAGAGGCGTTTACTTTTCGCTTTGCGGGAATGTAAAATTTTACGGGTCCTGCCGCTCCCTCGGCGGTCGCGTCACCCGTAAAATTCCCCAACCCGCTCTCCCCAAGAAATTTTTCGTTCACTGCTAAAGGAATCCCCGCAGGGATTCGTGCTGAGCGGGACGTTAAAATTGCGAGCGGGCATGGTTTATTGCCCTAGTATTCTTATATGCATAAAGAGCGTGCGATTTTACCGAGCAAAATTTTCCACGGCTTTAGGAAAATTTTGCGATCCCGCGAAGCACAATCCCGAAAGGGGATTCCTTTCGAAATCGAAAAATTTTTCAGAAGTAATTGTTGAAGATGTCGGTGACTGCGGTGGAAAGGCGGCCGATCAGGTTCTTCTCCGCGGCCGTTATTTTGGAGCGCTTCTCCTGGGCATATCTGGCAAGGCCTATCGCGGTGGAGAGCCTCACGCTGTCGAGACCCGAAACCTCGCCCCTCACTTCCTTTGCCACGCCCATCCTGACCGTACAGGCCAGCCGCTCTTCCAGGAACTCCACTATACCGTCGTTGAACGAGACTCCCCCCGTGATAGTAACGGCTCTTATCTTTTTACCGGATGCCG
>JAPLMI010000171.1 GCA_026387115.1 Candidatus Omnitrophota bacterium
GGCGTTAAGCATAACGCTTAATTCAAACGCCGTCTTCTGTATAGAGCTCCTGAACGATTATCTGTTCCTTGCCGATATGTTCAAGGGCGATTCTTATGATTACAGGGTAAACCGCCCAGGAACGGTAAGCAGGAATAACTGGTCTATGATTATGCCGGTATCGTTAGAAGGCTTATTAAAGCATAAAAAAGTTTGCCAGGAGATAAAAGATATGATAAGCTCTTCCGACAGGATATGAAAAAGAGATATACCGGTAAAAACCTCGTATTTTTTTTCGACTTCGATAATACCATAACGACAAAAGACGTCCTGGACGATATGCTCGTCCGTTTTTCCACGAATGACAGGTGGAAGGCCCTTGAGGAGAGATGGAAGAAGGGCGATATCGGGTCAAGGACATGCCTTAAGGGCCAGGCCGAAGGCATCAGGATCACGAAAAATCAACTCGATAAATACCTTCTGACCGTTCAGATAGACCCTTATTTTAAGAAACTCCTCGATTTTTTAAGATACAATAAAGTCCGCGCCCTGATCATAAGCGATAACTTTGATTATATATTGAACCGGATACTGAAGAATAACGGGATAGAAGGCATGGAAGTCTATTCCAATAAGGTAAAGATCCTGGAGGACAGGTTAAAGCCGGTTTTTCCATATTTGAACGAGTCCTGCGGTGAATGCGCGCATTGTAAAAAAACGACCCTCCTGAAAAATATCAATAAGGCCGATGTCTCCGCCTACGTCGGGGACGGCCTCTCAGACGTATGCGGGTCGAAGGAGGCCGACATTGTATTCGCGAAGGATTTTCTGAAAAATTATTATAAGAATAAGAAGCTGCCGCATGTCCCGATAAAGGGATTGAAGGACATATACGAATACCTTGAGGAGAAGGCGTCATGAGCGAAAAGAGGAATTCGGTTGCCAACGATTTAAGAAAACAGTTATCGGACGAGGAGCTTTTGAAGCTCGAGGCGAAGTACTGTTCATGGGGCGACACGATCCATTACGTCGAAAGGCCGAACATCTTCGCGCGATGCAAGGGTAGCTGCCTCTATGACAGGGACGGGGTGGAGTTTCTGGACCTGCAGATGTGGTATTCGGCCGCGAATTTCGGCTACAATAACGAGCGGATCAATAACGCGCTCAAAAAGCAGATCGACAAACTCCCTCAGCTGGCCTGCCAGTATCTGCACGAGGAGAAGATACGACTCGCCTCGGCGCTCGCCCAGCGCGTGGAGATGACCTTCGAGGAGAAGGGGCGTATCCACTTCAATGTGGGCGGCTCTCAGTCGGTCGAGGATTCACTGAAGCTCGTCAGGAAACATTCCGGCAGGTCGCTCATGTTCGCGTTCATGGGCGGCTACCACGGCCGCACGCTCGGCGCCTCGGCGATCACGTCGAGCTTCCGCTACCGCGAGCACTACGGCCATTTCGGCGAGAGGGCGCTCTTCGTGCCGTTCCCGTATTGCTTCAGGTGCTTCTACGGCAGGAAGAGGGATTCCTGCGGCATGTATTGCCTTAAACAGTTCGAAAAACTCTTTGAGTCGGAATATTACGGGGTGGTGGATAAGAAGACGAATGTTTGCGAGTTTGCGGCGTTTTATGTCGAGGCCATCCAGGGGACCGGCGGCTATCAGATCGCGCCGCGCGAATATTTTACGGGCCTGAAGAAAATACTCGATCAATATAATATACTCATGGTCGATGACGAAATACAGATGGGTTTCTTCAGGACCGGCAAGTTCTTCGCGATAGAGCATTTTAATGTGACGCCCGATATCATAGTATTCGGCAAGGCCCTCACCAACGGAATGAATCCGATCGCGGCCATCTGGGCGAAGGAGAAACTGATATCGCCCAAGGTCTTCGGGCCCGGCTCGACCCACTCGACGTTCTCTTCGAATCCGCAAGGCACAGCCCTCGGCCTCGAGGTCATGAAGCTTATCGCGGAGTCCAATTTCGCTACAGATGTCCCGAGAAAGGGT
>JAPLMI010000140.1 GCA_026387115.1 Candidatus Omnitrophota bacterium
TGAGTCTTCGAGCTTAAAAAGGTACTTGGTCGTCCCGTCTATTGATGATCGTTTCGAATCCGAAATGGTAAGGTGGGTGATATGAAATTTGGCTTTGAGCTTATTCCTGAGCTCTTCAGAAAGGTCCGTCATCTCATCGAAAGACCTTACGCCAATTTTATAAAGCCACCTCGTGATCTGAGTCGACCTGTAAGGCTCCGCCCCGACCGCTTTAAGGTTAGATTCAAGCTCTTCTTTAGACAGATTCTTTATATCGATCTTATCCATAAAAACCTTGTTTGACCGACGCGGTCAGCTCAATCGACTTTCTTCTTTGTGAAGATCTTGTAGAAACATAAAAACGTCAGAATGATTATCGCGCCCCAGGACAGAGTAAGGAAGACCCATCCGGAAAATCTCATACCCTTGCCCTCCTCTTCCTGCGCCACGCTACTTTGACCATCACCGCCAATGCCAGAAATAAGATGACGAGGAATGCTCTTGCGGCGAGTACGTACGGCCTGTCGTAAGCGGCCACATTCTTCATCAGTATAGTAGGTATGCCATCCTGGTACAACCAAAACCCCAATATAAGTATCAGGAAAAGGGGCGTTATGTATTTGATGATGAATTTATATATTCCGGGAACATTCATATCGGCGCCGTGATGGATCTCCTTCCACGCGTTTTTCATCCCGAATATCCACGCGAATAATATTATCTCGACCGTCGCGAATAAGACGAGACAGAATGTCCCGCCCCAGAAATCGAGTTCGTTCACGATACCCTTGCCGAGGAGAAATATCACCGGCTGGCAGAGGATGAAGGTCGCTATGCCGAATATCATAACCGCTCTTTTCCTCGAAATATCGAACTCGTCCTCAAGAAACGCGACCGCCGGCTGGGCAAGCGATACCGAAGACGTTATGCCGGCCAGGAATAATAACAGGAACCAGATACAGCCGAAAAAGGCGCCCATTATAAGCTTCTCAAATATGAGCGGCATCGTGACAAACCCCAGATTGAAGGCGCCGCTTTTCGCTATCGTCCCGATCTCGACCGGGCCGAAGAAGATGAAGGCCGCCGGGATAACGATGCTGCCGCCGATGATCACCTCGGCGAACTCGTTCATGCTGACGGCGGAAAGGCCGGACAAAACGACATCGTCGCCCTTTGAAAGATAGCTCGCGTAAGTAAGTATGACGCCGATCCCTACGCTCAGAGTAAAAAATATCTGCCCTGCCGCGGCAAGCCAGACCCTGGCGCTCTTCAATACCGTAAAATCCGGGTTCCACAAAAAGCCGAGGCCGTTTGAGATATTCCACGCCGGTTTCGCGGGATCCGGCGCCCCCAGGGTCAGGACCCTTATCATTATCAATATTCCGAATAAAAATAACAGAGGCATGGCGACCTTGCACAACCTTTCTATCCCGCCCTTTATGCCGTAATATATGACCCAGATATTCGCCAGGAAGGTTATCACAAAGAACATGTAGGCCGGCATGAGGCTCGTAAAATACTGATTACTTTCAAGGCCCTGGAAGCCTTTCAGGAAAGACTGCATCGAGCCTTGCGT
>JAPLMI010000093.1 GCA_026387115.1 Candidatus Omnitrophota bacterium
AGGCCCTTTCGGCGCGGAGCCGCTATTTTTAATACCTGCGAATAGGCCCTTGAGCCTCTCAAATATCTTATCGGGCTCAACATCTCCGGAAACCGATATTACAACGCTCTCCGGCGTAAAGCATCTTTTGTAAAAATTGACGACGTCTTCCCTTTTAATAGATTTGACCGATCCATCTTCTCCCAGGATTCGAAGGCCGTATGGCGAAAGCGCGAACAGTTCTTTCCTCATCCGGTTAAATCCCATATCGAAGATGTCGTCATTATCCCGTTTTATCATCGCCAGCGCGATCGACTTCTCCTTTTCCAGCTGGGCTTCGGGGAATGCCGGGCTAGTTAAAATATCTTTTAAGAGAATGAGCGCCGTTTCGATGTCAGGCTTCAGTATCTCTATGTTGACGCCGAAACCGTCGAAGCCGCTGAAGGCGTTGATGTTACCGCCCAGCCTTTCGATCGCGCCGGTGATATCGCCCTCTTTTCTTGTCGCGGTGCCTTTCAGAAGCAGTCTCGCGGTCAGGTTTGATATTCCATTATCGGACGTGGTCTCGCCGGCGATCCCGCCGGATATCACAGCGGTTATTGAAGCCGTGGGCATCAAATCATTCTTCCTGACCAGTATACGCAGGCCGTTTGCCAGAGTCTCTTTTTTTACTTCATATTCCTGCGGTTTAGGCTCGAGCGCCGCAGGCGATGACGGCATCCTATAACCTTTCGGCAGGAGCATGGCTATGCTTGAATTCTCTTTTCTTAGATAGGCGGAGGCAGCCCTCCCCACATCTTCCTTAGTTACTTTTTGGACGCTATCCACATATCGTGCGCCGAATGCGTATGAGCCTGTGAGTATATAGTCGGTGGAAAGGTTGTCCGCTTCATCCTCGATATTCTCGCGCGAAAATATATAATCGGCTATGACCATGCGCTTTGCCGTTTCAAGTTCGTCGTCGTCGATTTTGCCGTCTTTCAGCTTTGCGATCTCCTCGTTGATCGCAATTCTTGCTTCTTCAAGCTTCTCCTTGTCCAGGATGGCCGTTATCACAAAAAGGCCCGGATCCCTCGGCGTGTAATTCCAGCAGGCGATCGAATGGACGAGGCGTTTTGTTTTTAGAAGCGTTCTGTTCAGTCTCGAATTATCCCCTTTTCCGAGAATCATCGCCAAGACATCCATGCTGAAGAGGTCCTTGTCAAAAAGGCTTGTCGAATGGAAGGCGATCGCCAGATAAGCGAGATTTGTCTCGAACTCCTTTTCAGCGGACCTTTCGGCTATCTGCCGGGGCTCGGCCGGGGTAGGGCCGACAATGCCATAGCGCGGTTGGCAGAGATCCGCAAATATTCCGGCGGCCGTATCTATGGCCTCCGGCGCCGCCATTCCTCCCACTATCGATATGACGATATTGTTCGGCGCGTACATATCCTTATAATATTTTACGGCATCTTCCCGGGTAAGGCGCCTGAAAACGGTTTCATAGCCTATGGGAGGATATCTGTATGGGTGGCGCATATAAGCGGTTTCGTTCAAAAGCCTCATGATCTGGGCATCGGGGTCGTCCATGTTCATGCGCATTTCATTCAGGATAACTTCTTTTTCCTTTTCGAATTCCTTACTATCGAAACTCGCCCCTGTTAGCATGTCTTTCAGGAGGATGAGCCCTGTCCCGAGATATTCGGACGGCAATGTCACATGGTAGTCGGTAAGATCCTGTGACACAGAACCGTTAATCACGCCTCCGTATGATTTAATCTCTTTCTCGATGTCGCCGGGTTTTCTCGCCTGTGTTCCTTTGAAGAGCATGTGCTCTACGAGGTGGGAAATTCCGGTGCCGGGATATTCTGTCCCCACACCCGGCCCGGCCATGACCTTGACGTCGATCGCGACGAGATCGCGCCCCGGACCGGCTTTGGCTAAAATGACGAGGCCGTTATCTAAGATCTTCTTAGAAACGGCCTCTTTGGGAAGCTCTATTCTATCTTTCGCCGGATCAGGCTCGCTCGAAACAGTGCCGGAATGGAGCGTCCCTGACAGACATAGGAGTACTAAAAAAAATACCGCCTTCTTTAAAATTTCTTATACCCCATTTTTCTTTTACGGCGTTTTCTTTCGCTGGGTTTCTCGTAATGCTTTCTCGCCTTGAGCGTCTTCAGGATCCCTTCGATCTCTATCTTTTTCTTGAAACGTCTTAGCGCCTTTTCCAGAGGTTCGTTCTCGCCGACGTTGACCTTAGGCATTTTAATATCACCCCTTCGAAATTTGATTTTGTTCCTATTTTACCCGCGAAATGCCTTCGTGTCAAGGCTTAACTTAAGTTTTGACCAAAAGGTCTCCGATTTTATCGGTGTTGCGTAAGCGCTTTTGGCGTAATAATATACATCGTTATCCGATGTTACGACGCGTATATTGCGCCTTTGCCTCTCGGGCGTCGCATCGACATACTTTTTTATGTAGATGTCGGCGTTTTTTGAGGCGACGACGCGCAACTTCTGATTATTTTTGAAGCCGAGCCCCAGGTGGCCGCTCGAGCTGTCGAAGACGACGACTATGGGATCGCTGTGCGTCTCCTGAAAACGCGAAAGATACGCCAATAGCGACTCCGCGGAGTCGAGCGCTTCCCCGTCGTCATCGCTGATACCGGAGGCCTCGCATCTTATCAGATTCCAACCGTCGACGATTATAGGCATTTTTCCCTTATTGGTTCAACTCGTTCTGCAGGCTCTGGATATGCGCCTTGAGCGTGTTGTATAACCCGACCGAGGCGTTGATCGTCCATATCGTAAGCAATATCACTAGCATCGTTATGACGACCTTCAGCCATTTCTTAAAAGCCGGGCTCATCCATACAAGAGGGATCGCGAGCGGTCCGGCCGCGAGTATCGCGATCACCACCCAGACCGGCCTCAAGTACCACTTCATCTTCGTCTTCTCAATATTTGCTTCCATATCAGCCTTCTCCTAAAATTCGCACTACCAGTTAACTAAATTTTACGGGTCCTGCCGCTCCCTCGGCTTTTCTTTCTAGGGCTCGCACGGGGTTCACTATCGGGTAGTGTTATATACGGTGTGTCTGTATGCCCGCCAGGATTGCCTGCAAAAGGAGTAGTGTAACCGGGGCGCGGGCTTACTACTATGCAATCCTAAACGGCGGGCACCCCCATCCCATGCTCGCCCATACGCGAAAAGCCTCAGGAGCGTCACCCGTAAAATTTCTCTAACCCGCTCTTCCCAAGCATTTTTTTCGTCTTATTACCGCAGGCGGAACTTTTGTGGTCCGCCTGGAGCGACTGTTAAAAAATTTTGATACATTAGTAAACGCCTATCGCTGAAGACGAAAAAATTTCTGCCTCCTTACTTCCCGAACGGATTTTTGAAGACGCCCTGAAGCTGCTCGGCCGTCTTTCCGACTGCTCTTATGGATTCCTTCGCCGTGCTGGCCGCGCGGCTGGCGGTTTCTCTGGCCGCTCGGAGCGTATCGGATACCGTCGACTGCAGCCCTTTCAGGTCGAAATTCGCAAGGCCCGATATCGATGTATTCGTAAGCGCCCTGACGACTATCAACCCCACAAGCGCGTACGGATTGTCTATATTCGTATATTTCTCATCGATATTTATACTGAACTCCCTTACGTCCGGCGCGCCGCCTCTGGAGTAATCTTTGTATACGGCCTTGCCTATCTTTAGATGGAGGTTATCTATTTTAATAGCCGGGGCCTTGCCCTGTTTGCCCGAGGGTTGGCCTCCTCCCTTTCCGGCTTTAACCACATTCAGGGAATTGAGGTTGAGCTCTCCCTTTTCGTTCTTGACCACTACGAGTTCCTTCATATCCAGGCGGATTTCTTTCAGGTGGACGACCCCTTTGAATATCGCGGGTAGATCGTAATCGACGTAGATCCGTGGCATATCCAGCATGACCTTGTCTTTAAAACCCTTCGGATTATAAAGCTTCAGTCCGCCGATATTGACCACTTGCCTGATTATGCCGGCATTAAAATTGTTTATTCTGAGCTTTAGTCCCGTGACAAACTGAACGCCGTTTTCCACGGAGACCTTTACCGCTAAATCCTTGACAACCGACAGCGCGAAAAACACAACCACTACCCCCGCAGAAATCAGAAGCGCTTTTTTCATTAGAACTTTACCTCCGGCGCTTTGGCGGCTCTCTCCTCCGCCTTGAAATATTCTGTCGCGGGCCTGTAGCCGAACATTCCGGCGACGATATTGCCCGGAAATCGTCTTACGGTTATATTATAATCCTTTACGGCTTCATTGTAGCGCATTCTTTCTACCGCGATACGGTTCTCCGTACCTGATAGCTCGTCCATGAGTTTAAGGAACGTCTGGTCCGCCTTAAGCTGCGGATAATTCTCTACCACCAACAGCAACCTTGCTATCGCGGAATCCATCGCGGAAGCGGCCTTGACCTTATCATCCAGTGTAGCCGCGCCGGTCCACGCCGAACGCGCTTTAGTCACATCTTCAAAGACTGTTTTTTCGTGCGCCGCGTAACCCTTAACAGAGTTAACGAGATTCGGGATCAGGTCCAATCGCCTCTGTAGCTGGCTCTCGACCTGCGCCCATTTCGCGGTGATCGTCTCATGCTTTGTGACGATGCCGTTATAGAGCGACACCGTTGCTATGCCGATCACGATCAATACTATTACCAACCCTATCAAAAATCCTTTCATAACACACCTCCAAATTTTGGACTACCTTATTTTAAAATCCCCCTCCCCCGCCTCCGCCGCCACCACCCCCGCCTCCGCCGCCAACTCCTCCGCCTCCGAAACCGCCGCCTCCCCAGCCGCCGCCACCGCTGGACCCGTCTCCGGCATAAGTAAAAAAACTGCGGCGTTTACTTCGCGGAAGACGATGCCACCCGGAGAAACGCGCCAGTAAGATTATAATATAGAGAATGATGAGAAAACCGGTTAAGGCGGCGCCGAAAAAATAAAAAATAATAAGGCAAAAAATCAGTGTTAAAGGCAGACTGATAAAAAAGGGGGCCAAGGCGGCAGCGAATATGAAAAATAAAAAAATGTTTCCGAATAGATCTCTCTTTCTACCTCCGGAAGAACCGCCTGAAGGCCTTACATTGACTCCGCTTAAACTATCGAGCGTCACCCCGGCATCTTTCGCGATCGTAGAGGCGATGATCACCACACCGCCATACAGCCCTTTTCCATAATCGCCCGCCTTGAAACTCGGCGCCATGTAATTACGGCCTATCTCGCCGCACCGTCCGTCCGGTAATATTCCCTCGACGCCGTAGCCCGTCTCGATCCGCCAACGCCTCTCTTTGATCGCGAGGAGGACCAGGACGCCGTTATCCTTTCCCCTCTTGCCCGGCTTCCAACTGTCAAAGAGCAGCCGCGCGTAACCTAATTCATCATACGGCGCGATCGATTGTATTGTAACTACAAAAATTTCGGCCGTCGTCTTCTCTCTCAGCTCCTCGATAAGCGCGGTTAGTCTATCGCGATATTCCTGCGAAACAACGCCGGCATAATCGTTCACCCAACCGCCGGGCTTCGGCGCCTCTTCGGCGCACAGGCAAAGCGGGCAATAGACCGCTTGCCAGAGAAATATTAACGGCAATACTCTCTTCAGTATCATATGCTACATTCTATCGATTGCTTCGGCCATCTTTTCCATGTCCCTGACGATATCGACAAAAAGACCGTCGACCTCTTTTGACGTCAGCTTCAGTTTTCCACTCCTTGCGTCCAATACCTTCTTAAATGCCGCCATGCCGACTCCGAATTCTTCCGCGGCTGAGGCAGCCACCCTCTCTTTCGAGTAGATGAGCACGCGCCCCTTCAGCCTTAACGCATTTCTCAATAAGTGAAGGACGGATGAAGTGAATTTGAACAATAATTTTCTTCTGTCGGAAGCGCTTCTAAGGTCAAGATACACGGTCTTTATGCTTATAAGCTTCGACTTCAATTCCTGTTCGCATTGGAACCTCAGGTTCTTTTCATCGACCCTCACGTCCCTTAAAACATCTTTGCCATATAGGACGATATTATTCTCTTTCATATCCAGAAATTCCAGCGGAAAGACATCAGTTGAGCTGGCGATATATTTTTCGGTGAAGAAAACCGGCCTTATGATACCGAACCTGCGCTTATTGACTAGCCGCTTGGCCCTGGCTATGTTGGCAAGACCCGCGTCATCAAGAACTACGGCGATATTTACATTCGAATTCGCGCTTGAGTATTCGCCGCTTGCGGCGCTGCCGTAGAGTATGACGGAGACAAGCCCATCGCCGTAAATATTTTTTAGCCCTTTTACGAAATCGTCAAGCATGCCGTGTACTTTTTTCGGTAAATCGGATAGTCCCATATTTTTCTCCTTATGGTTCAAGTCGTCATGATATGATTATATCTTAAAAGACGCATTTTTTAAACGATTTTATTGACAACGTTGTTATTCTACAATACTATATTATTACAATGAAAAAATATGTGATATCAATTGTCATCTGGGGCATCGGAACAATACTTACGATACTGCTTTTCTTCGCGATGCTGTTCTGGACAATCGTTCTTTATCCTTTCGATAAACTTAGAAAGGTCGCGCACAGTCAGTGTTTCTGGTGGGCTGACGCCGTGATCGCGTTAAATCCTTACTGGAGTCTCACTACCACCGGCATTGTGAACATAGATAAAACTAAGCATATGTTGTTGTCGTCAATCACCAGTCTCTCGCCGATATAGTTATAGCCTATAAGACAAAGATGCAGTTCAAGTGGGTGGC
>JAPLMI010000147.1 GCA_026387115.1 Candidatus Omnitrophota bacterium
GGCCAAGCTTATTCGCCAGATTAAAAATTTCGCGGCCCGATTCGGACAGAAGAGCTTTATTGGCGGTTACTACGTGTTTTCCCTGCCGAAGCGCTCCCAATATTATATCCTTCGCGGGATAAATGCCGCCTACCAGCTCAACCACGATATCGATCCTGGGATCATACAGGACTTTTACGATAGACTTTGTCAAAAGCGACTTTGCGACCTTCACAGGCCTCTTTGCCTTCAGGTCCTTGTCGCAGATCCTCGCAATATTTATATCGATGCCGCTCTTCTGGCGCAGGAACGTCCTCTTGGACTTGAGCGCCTTGACTACGCCGGCACCTATCTTTCCGAATCCTATTATTCCCACATTTATCTTTTTCATGTCAATCCTTCTATACTATTTAGGTATTTCGGCTGCTGAAATCCTCCCATTGGTCGGATTTCTTAACGCAGCCTCAATATCAAATTCGCTTCGCGAATTTGGTCGGGGGGACCAGATTTGAACTGGCGACCCCTTGCACCCCAAGCAAGTGCTCTAGCCGGGCTGAGCCACCCCCCGCCAAATTTGCGACAGCAAATTTGATCCTGAGAACGCGACAAACAGGAGCGTTCGAAGGACCTTATTCATGGCCTAATATTATATCAAATATAATAGATTAAGAAAGACTTTTTTTGAAACGTCAGGGAAGAACTATTCGGCCTTAGGGGCGCGGATCATTAAATCACGGACTGCTTTTTTTGGGTCTTTATTCTCGTAGAGGACTTTGAATATCTCTTCAGTTATAGGCATCTCGACGCCATATTTTTTAGACAGGTCATACGCGGATCTTGCTGTGGCAACGCCTTCCACGACCATGTCCGTCTCCTTTAAGATATCGGCGAGTTTCTTACCCTTGCCGATCTCTTCGCCGAGCCATCTGTTTCTGGAATATTGGCTCACGCATGTAGTCGTTAAGTCGCCGAGGCCGCTCAACCCGTAAAAAGTCTCTGGCCGGGCGCCCATTGCCGCTCCGAGCCTGATTATCTCGACAAGGCCTCTGGTCAATAACGCGGCCTTCGCGTTCGTCCCGAAACCAAGCCCGTCGCACACCCCGGCCGCGATAGCTATTATGTTCTTGAGGGACCCGCCGACCTCCACCCCGATCACATCGTCGGTAGTATAAATTCTAAACCGCTCTGTCATGAATATTTCCTGGAGCTCTTTGGCTAATTCCGGATCCGCGGACGCGACAACTGCTGTCGTCGGCGCGCCATTGGCAACCTCAAGGGCTATCGTAGGTCCGGAAAGAACCGCGAGAGGCTGTTCGCCCAGAATATCCCGCACTACTTCGGACATGCGTTTCAGCGTATTATTTTCGATGCCCTTGACGACACTTACAAATTCGGCGGCCGGTATTTTATGCATCTTTATCATCTCAAGGACACCCCTCAAAAACTGGGAAGGCGCCGCGAGGACCACCAACTCTTTACCGGCAAGCGCTTCGTCAAGAGATGACGTTAACTTAAATTTATCCGGGATCTTAACGCCGGGAAGGAATTTGATATTTTCTTTACGCGCCTTTATGAGCTCGATATTGTCCGGGAATAGCCCCCATAGCGTCACGTCAAATCCTTTGTTGTAGAGAACTATTCCGAGGGTCGTTCCCCATCCGCCGTCGCCTATTACCGCTATCTTTTTTCTCTTCGTCATAATTAACCGTTCTTGGTTATCGTCTCTTATATCGCCCCATGAGCTCGCCCTGGGCAAGGATATGGCCTTCCATGACCTTCAACAGCGATTTCTTTGCCGCATCCGGACCGAGCGCGAGCTTCGTATCAAGCGCGTAAACCTTGAAATAGTACCTGTGCGTTCCGCTCGGCGGGTACGGGCCGCCGTATCCTACGCCTCCGCCGTCATGCCGTCCCTGGATCGCGCCGTTCTCGAGTTTTTCATCGTGAGGAATACCTTCGGGAAGGCCGCTCGTCTCAGGCGGTATATTGAACATAACCCAGTGCACCCAATCTCCCCTCGGCGCGTCAGGATCGTCGCTGATAAGAGCTATGCTTTTCGTGCCGGCGGGAATGCCGGACCACGCGAGCGGCGGCGACAATTCCTCTCCGTCGCATGTATATTTACCCGGCATCATCTCTCCGCTTTTAAAAGCGCCTGACGTCACACTTATATTCATAGGATCCGCCTCCTTCGGTTGAACCTCCAGCTGATATAAATCCGCATATGTTCCCGTCATCCAAAGATATTTTCCGTCCCACGCTATCCCGGTGGCCTTGGCGACAGGCGAGCTGAATTGGCCGACGATCTTAAGCCTATCCATGTCGACTTTGTATACGCAGCGGTAGAACCAGCTCGTTATCCATAGATTATGCCCGTCCCACGCCATCTGGCACGGCTCCTGGATATCGTTGATCCGTATCTTTTCCACGATAAACATCGCGTCATCCACTTCCAATATATTGAACTTCGTCCCCAGCCCCCTTTGCCATGTGATCACGAAAAGGCGCTTCCCTGCAAAGGCGACGCCGGCGGGATGAGCAGGCTCAAACGATATATCGGATTGGGGCGCCATTTTGCCGTTATCTATCTTTACCCTGTAAAGTTTCTTCTCGACCCAATCCGTGACGAAGTACCTTCCGTCGGCGCTTCTGGCGATGCCTTCCGTGAATGCCGCTACGGGCGTTATCTCCGATACCACCGACCCTTTCACCGGATCGACAACCCAGATCTTCCCTTTCTGGCCGTTGCAGACCCATATATTATTCCCGTCGTAAAACAGCCCCTCATGATACCATCTTGGAAGCGGGATCGTCTTGATGACCTTGACTTCGATCTTTTCGTAATCCTTCGCCCTTTTCAATACCTGGCATTCGGCCGATGAAACGAAGATCACGCTTAATATTAAGACGATATTGATCGATCTAAACATTTTAATAAAGTCCTCTTCGGCACCCTGGTAAGGATATGATGACAGAAA
Source organism: Candidatus Omnitrophota bacterium (assembly GCA_026387115.1). GTDB lineage: Bacteria > Omnitrophota > Gorgyraeia > 2-01-FULL-45-10 > 2-01-FULL-45-10 > JAPLMI01. Next base: position 2,958 of record JAPLMI010000147.1, read on the forward strand.
TAGCAATGGCTGCCGGTTTTCCCCGGAAACACAACGCCCATCTTTTCGAGCCTCTCGCGTATACCGGCCAGGCCTGAATCAAATATAGCACAAAGAAGCCGATTTTTGCGAAAATTTTTCAATATTTGCCGCGGGGAATCCTTTCTGATATTGCCTATCGTAAAAACCGCCAGGTCATTCGCGTATCCGCAGCAGGGTTTGACGTCCCCCGAAGGCGCGACAAAAAAGACGTTGCCGGGCCCTCCGCAATAGTCCTCTTTAAACCACTGTCCGTCCCATGGATCTTTAAGCTTAGACGCCCTGCCTATCGGTGAAAGATCTATATTAAAAATTTTTATAAAAGTGAGTTTACTTTTAATATTAGGATGGTTTGTTTCAAATCCGACAAGACGTCCTTTAAGGAGCCGGGCAAGGTTTTCGAGTTTATTTCTGGTTGAATTCTCATGCGCGCCGCGCACGCAGGCGATCGATATGACATCCGGCCTTCTCCAGATAGCCTGAGCCGTTTCTATAAAACGCGCTGTCTTTTTCAGGTCCTGTCTGTGGAAGGCATCCACGCTCACGCAGATCTCACCGTCGTAACCTGCTTTGTTAAGACGTGTAAGCGAAGTCGCAAGATGCGGCTTGTCCCTATACCATACGGCGTTAGTCATTATCTTATCGAAGAGGAAGCCCTCTTTTGCGGTATGGGCGGTT
>JAPLMI010000073.1 GCA_026387115.1 Candidatus Omnitrophota bacterium
GAGCACCTCGACTATCATAAGACTCTGGATGAGTATTTTAAGGCGAAGGCAAAAATATTCGAGAGGTTAAAAGAGGATGGGTTTGCCATACTTAATAAAGACGACAGGCGGGTCGCGTCTCTAAGAGCCTCTATTAAAAGGAAGGTCATAAGTTACGGCATAAAAGAAGATGCCCTGATAATGGCCCGGGATATCAGGCTAACGCTTGAGGGAACCAGGTTTGTGATCACAACGCCGGAAGGGCCGATCGAAATAAACACGGCCCTGATCGGGATGCATAACGTTTCCAATATTCTCGCCGCGGCCTCAGCCGCTTTTTCGTTAAATATTAATCTCGATGCGATAAAGAAAGGTGTCGAGACGACGAGGAGCGTTCCCGGAAGATTGGAGCCGGTCGATGCGGGTCAATTCTACAAGGTCTTCGTGGACTACGCTCATACGGAAGACGCGCTGAATAAAATATTGAGCCTGTTGAAAGGCGTCGCCAAAAATAAGATAATAACCGTATTCGGGTGCGGCGGGAACAGGGATGCAACGAAAAGGCCGCTCATGGGCAAGGCGGCATGCAGATTTTCCGATCACGTCATAATAACGTCCGATAACCCGAGATTCGAGGATCCGATCGAGATCATAGGCCAGATAGAGGATGGGGTGAAATGGTCCTTCTCAAATTACGATATAATTCCGGACAGGCGTGACGCTATAGCCAAAGCGCTTGACATGGCGTCAAAAGGCGACATAGTCGTTATTGCCGTGAAAGGACACGAGAATTATCAGATAATAGGGGATAAGATATTGCCGTTCGATGACCGTGAGGTGGTAATAGACGTGTGTGGATCTAAGGATATCGATGCGCATAAAAGAGATACTAAAGATAACCGGTGGGAAATTATTATCGGGTAGCCCCGATACCGATATCGACCTCTCGAAGATATCGACCGATTCAAGGACTATCAAAAAGGGCCAAATTTTCATTGCGTTAAAAGGGCCCAATTTTGACGGGAACGAATTTGTCGAAGACGTCTTCAGAAAGGGAGCGGTAGGAGCGATAGTCTCGGTTCTCGGTTCTCGGTTCTCGGTTCTCGGAAAAACTATCATAAGCGTAGAGGACACGACAAAGGCGATGCAGGATATCGCCGCTTGTCATCGCAGAAAATTTAAGATTCCGGTAATCGCAGTAACCGGAACGAACGGAAAGACGACCGTAAAAGAGATGATGGCCGCTGTATTGTCGAAAAAATTTAATGTCCTGAAGAACGCGGGGACCGAAAATAATCATATAGGCGTTCCTCAAACGTTGCTCAAGCTAAAGCCGAGCCATGACATATGTATCCTGGAGCTGGGGACAAACCATAAGGGCGAGATAAGGTCATTGGCCGGTATCGCGAGGCCTACCATAGCCGTCATTACCAATATCGGGCCGTCGCATCTTGAGTTTTTGAGCGATCTGGAGGGTGTTTATGAAGAGAAGAAAGAGGTCCTGGAATTCCTGGATGTAAAGACCGGATTGGCCGTCATAAACGGAGATGATAAATACCTCTCAAAGATAAAAAAAGAAGGAATCGATATATTAAGATATGGCTTTAAAACGTCAAACGATTTTTGCGCTAGAGCCCTTAAGCCGGCAAAGAATAACATTATCTTTGTCGTAAACAATAAAATGGTGTATGAACTTAATCTATGCGGCACGCATAACATTTATAATGCCCTGGCCGCGATTGCCCTGGCAGGCCGTTTCGGAATAAGCTACAAACCGGCAAGAGAGGCCCTTTTTGATTACGTCCCGGTAAAGATGCGCCTCGACATAAACAGATTGAACGGTATTGACATAATCAACGATTCATATAATTCAAACCCGCTGTCGATGGATTCGGCGCTCGAGGCGCTGAAATATTATCCGGCGAAAGCGAAATGGGTGGTGAGCGCCGATATGCTGGAGCTGGGCAGGCATAGCGTGCGGTTTCATAAGCTTATCGGCGAACGGATAGCGAAAGCCGATGTGAGCGGATTATTGACCTTCGGCGCGTTGTCGCGGCATACATCGTCGCAGGCGATGCGGTCCGGTATGAGGCGTGACAGGCTCTGGCACTGTTCGAGCCATGATGAGATCGCGGATATATTGAAGAAGACGGCGAGACCCGGAGACGCGGTTCTTTTGAAGGGCTCGCGCGGCATGAAGATGGAGAATGTGTTAGAAAAGTTTAAAAGTTTAAAGGTCTAAAGATGCTTTATTACCTATTCTACCCATTACGAGATCTCTGGTTCGGGTTCAACGTATTCAAGTATATAACTTTCCGCGCAGCGATGGCGAGCCTCACCGCATTTTTAATCTGTCTCCTGTTCGGGCCTTTCATAATAAATTGGCTTAAACGGTTGAATTTCGGCCAGAATATAAGAAGAGAACACGTCGAGAGCCTTTACGATCTCACCAAACACAAACAGGGGACGCCTACGATGGGCGGCATCCTGATCATATTGGCTATAACTTTGTCTACTTTGCTTTGGGCGGATGTCAGAAATCAATATATACTGATTACATTAGTATCGTTCCTGTGGCTGGGCTTGGTCGGATTTACGGATGATTACATAAAGATCGTAAAGAAGAGAAATCTCGGGCTTACCGCGAAGATGAAACTCGCCAGCCAGGCTATTCTTGGAATATTTATTGCGTTTTATATCATGTTCCTGGCGCCAATCCCTACCGCGTTATCTGTACCTTTCATAAAACATTTTGCATTTAACCTCGGGGCTTTTTATATCCTGTTTGTGATATTGGTTATAACGAGCGCGAGCAATGCCGTGAATCTCACGGACGGCCTGGACGGGCTTGCCATAGGATGCACGATAATAGCCGCTATAACGTATTCGATCCTAAGTTATATCGCCGGCAACTTCAAAATGAGCGATTACCTTAATATATTTTATCTTCCGGGTTCCGGGGAATTATCGATCTTCTGCGCCTCAATGGTCGGCGCGGGCTTGGGATTCCTGTGGTTCAACTCTTATCCGGCGAATGTATTCATGGGGGATACGGGGTCGCTCGCGCTGGGCGGCGCGATAGGCGTTGTGGCGGTATTTATAAAGAAGGAATTGCTGTTATTCATCGTAGGCGGCATATTTGTCATTGAAGCGCTTTCCGTGGTGATGCAGGTGATATGGTTTAAGGCGGCGAAGAAAAGGCTGTTCCTCATGTCTCCGATACACCACCATTTTCAGCTGTTGGGTTGGGCGGAATCGAAGATAACGATAAGGTTCTGGATAGTCGCCATTATGCTCGCGCTATTCAGTTTGGCGACGCTCAAATTACAGTAGGGGAGATTTGTCGGCAGCAGCGGCGTTTACTTTCGAGGCCGCCTTCCGCTTGTCGCGAATGGACAT
>JAPLMI010000217.1 GCA_026387115.1 Candidatus Omnitrophota bacterium
AGGAATATTCAGCAATACGTCTCTGGAAAAGGCCCTGTAACCTGTGTGGTACTCCGAGAGTTTCTCTCTGATTATATTATTCTCTATTAAGGTAAGCAGCCTGTTGGCGGCATATTTGTAGAAAGGCATTCCGCCTTCCAACGCTTTATTGCCGAGGATCCTTGAGCCCAAGACCACATCGAACATGCCCGATGTGATGAGGGCGGCCATCGGCGTTATGAGTTTTGGGGGGTATTGGTAATCGGGATGGAGCATGATGACGACGTCGGCGCCCAGTTTCAGCGCCTCGGCGTAACACGTCTTCTGGTTGCCGCCGTAGCCTTTATTCGTATCGTGGGTGAAGAGGTGAAGGTTGAGGCGCCTGGCAACCTCGACGGTCCTGTCTCTTGAGCTGTCGTCGTTGAGAATGATCCCGTCAACGATCGCTTTCGGTATCTCTTCGTAGGTCCGCTCTAACGTCTTCTCGGCGTTATATGCGGGCATCACAACGATTATCTTCTTGCCGTCGAGCACGTCGTAAGCCCTTATTTACTGCTGCGGCTCGGCTTGTTTTTCCTGCAGGACTACGTCTTTTGTATCAGCGAGAAGTTTGTCATAAATTGCCTTGAGGGTGATCTTTTCGTCCAGTAACTTGTCGTACTCGCCTTTCAGCGCCGCCTTCTCGTTCGTCAGCGTCTCGAACTTTGTGGCAAGGTCCATCTTCTCTTTCAGGAGATTGTCATATTCATTTTTGAGGGCGTCTCTGGCGGTCGCGAGCACACTGGCCTTCTCTTCCAACGCGATCTTCTCGTTAAGAAGCGCTTCGTATTTATTTTTCGATACGCCGCAGCCGGCTAACCCTGCAAGAGATATTAACGCGATAAATAAAGCAGCTAGTCTTATAACAGACTTCATCTAAATATCCTCCGTTCTATACAGCCTACTGCTGCACCAGATATTTCTCAAGTTCCGCCCATGTCTTCGGGCCGACTTTTCCGTCAGCCTTAAGGGCCTTGGCCTTCTGGAATTCCAGGATGGCGCTCTTCGTCTTGGGGCCGATCTTCCCGTCGATAGCGCCCGTGTAAAAACCGGCGTTCTTAAGGGCTGTCTGAATATCCTTGTTCTTCGCGGCCATGTCGGCTTTAACCTGAGCCGGCTGATGGGCTATCTGGGCCGCCGCTGTCGGCGGAATCGCCTCTGTCGCAACTGTCTGGGCGGGCTCCGTGGTCACCAGCGTATCTGTTGTTTGCGGCGCCATGGCGCCTTGAGTCATCTCATCCATTTGAGTATCAGGCGGATTCTCGACTTTGCCTTTACATCCGAAAAAAGATAATGGTAGAACGATCGCCAGCATTATAAATAACACAAAAAATCTTTTCGACATTTTTTTCTCCTTTCTGAATAATTAATTATACAACCCGGCAAAATTTTGTCAAGTTATATCAGTTTAAAACTACCTGATCGTCCCGAACCTCGTCGTTAGGACAGCTCCGAAACCGGCTACCAAAAAGAGCACCTTCGCCACCGGCCCGATCACCGGCAGGAAACCTATCAGGAACAGCACCACTATCCCCAGGATCGCGTCTGTGAAAGGCGGCGGAATTTTTTTAAACGCGAGCATTATATTTTTTCCGATATAAACGGCGGAGGTTATATATCCCAGGATGAGCGCCAGGACGACGAGGAGGATCTCAAGCGGTATCAATATTATTCCTATGATGCTTATCGCGAGAAGAACCGCTATCGGCACGATCAGGACCATCCAAAGTATGCCCCAGAAAAACATTAATATGAACGAACGTCCGAGCGCATTGACGGCTGTGCCGATATGCTCCGGGATGAGCGCCGCCATCAAAACGGCAAGCCCCAGAAAACCCAATAGAACCATAACGCTGATCGTTGCCCAGATCGCTATCCAGCTTCCCTTCAACATTGTCGTAAAAGACGGGATGAAATGCGGCATGTAGATCTGCGTCGCCTTCCCGCCGATCCGGGCCTGCGGGTCCCTGATAAGCTCTCCCCCTACAACCACGACCTGTTCGCCGACATAAGACCCCGGCTTAAGTATTATGGAGCCTCCGACCACCACAACGCTATTTTCCACCTTGCCATAAACGGTCACATTGCCGCCGATCGCGACGACGTCGCTGGCCACCATATCTTTCGGAATCTCGATATCGGTCGAGACCTTCACGATCTGTTGGGCCTTGGCGTGCGCCGCCGGGCACGAAAATATCGCTAGGGATATCAATAAAAATACCGCCATACGCCTTACCATGCTTTACCTCACTTTCTTACAGTCTTTATAGTTTTTAAAAATCTTTCCATCCTGACGAGCGCCTCTTTCAAATTATCGAAACTCGAGGCATACGATATTCTTAAATAACCCTCGCCTAAAGGGCCGAAGGCGGTACCCGGCACGCAAGCGACCTTCTCTTTCTTGAGAAGCTTATTTGAAAACTCCATCGATGTCATGCCGGTATATTTTATCGACGGAAAGGCATAGAACGCGCCTTCGGGCTTGTGGCATGGTAATCCTAGATCGTTTAGCCTGGAGACGACAAATTCTCTGCGCCTCCGGTACTCGCGCTTCATCTCCTGAACAGATCTTTCGCCGTGCTGGAGCGCCTCGATGGCCGCAATCTGCGAAGCTATCGGAACGCACATCATCGTGTATTGATGGATCTTCGTCATAGCACCGATCATCTCTTTCGGCCCGCACGCGTACCCTATCCTCCAGCCGGTCATCGCGAATCCCTTCGAGAATCCGTTCAGATATATCGTGCGCTCTTTCATGCGCGGCAGGGTCGGGAAAGGGGTGTGTTCAAAATCGTATGTGAGGTCGCAATATATCTCATCGCTTAAGCAGATCAGATTATGCTTTAATACCGATCCCGATATTTTTTTTAACTCACTTTTGGAATAGGAAGCCCCTGTAGGGTTGTTGGGATAATTCAGAATCAGGACTCTCGTCTTTTTATCGCAAGAGCGGTCGATATCTTTCGGGGTTATTTTGAACCCGTTATCCGGGCTCGTCTTTATGAAGACGGGTTTAGCCTGGCAAAGGGTGGTGACGGGCCCGTATGAAACATACGAAGGCTCCGGAATGAGGACCTTGTCTTTGGTATTTACAACCGCCCTTATGGCGAGGTCGAAGGCCTCGCTCACGCCGACGGTCACAAGTATCTCGTCTTCCGGATCGTAGTCCATACCGTATTTGCGCAAAAGGTGACCGGATATCTCGCGGCGCAGTTCGGCAAGCCCTTTGTTCGATGTGTAGGAGGTATACCCCTCCTCCAGCGAATATATCGCCCGCTCGCGTATATTCCACGGCGTCACGAAATCCGGTTCGCCCACGCCGAGGGATATCACGTCCTTCATCCCGAGGACGAGATCGAAGAATGCGCGTATTCCCGACGACGGGATCTGTTCGACTATCTTGGATATTTTCATAATGTTATCGCGGGACGCTTACTCCTATCCGGTTGTTTTAAAATATCGCCATCCTCTTTATATTTCTTCAAAATAAAATGCGTTACGGTCCCCCTGATATTTTCCATAGGGGAAAGTTTCTCCGCCACAAAACTCGATACCATCTGAAGGCTCTTTCCCTCGACGACGACGAGAAGGTCGTATGTGCCGGACATGAGGTAACAGCTCGTCACCTCGGGGAACCGGTATATCCGTTCGGCGATATGGTCAAAACCCAGGTTCTTCTGCGGCGTGACCTTCACTTCTATCAAAGCCCGCACGCCGGAATCCTCGTCCCTCAGGAGCTCCTTATTTATCAGCGTTTTGTATTTCAATACGATGCCTTCTTTTTCGAACTTCTTAATAGCGTTCGACACTGCCCTCGGCGTCATATTGAGCATCTTGGCGATCTCTTCGGGCGTCGCCCTCGCGTTCTTCTCCAGAATCTCTAGTATCTCATTCATATCTGCCTCCAAATTTTCGAAGAAAATTTGATCCTGATCCGCCGAAGGCGGAGAAGGACCTTAAATTTAAAAGGGGCTGCTCTCATTACCACCGAGGGCCGCCCCTTTTTACTATCGACTATCGACTATGGACTACTTGGTATCGGCCCCCTCTGCTGCCGGATTCACGGCGCTTGCTGCCGCGCTGCCGGACGCATATTTTGAAAGAAGCTCCCAGGTCTTAGGCCCGACCTTTCCGTCTGATTTTAGGCCGTTCGCTGTTTGGAATTCCTTTATCGCTCTTTTAGTCCCTTTGCCTTTCACACCGTCTACTTCACCTTTGTAAAATCCCGCGTTCTTAAGGCAAACCTGGATCTCTTTCATATGCTCCCTCGACTTGCCATGTTTCGGCCTGGCCTCAAAGTTCGTCTTTATAACCCTCTCTTTTTCCGCCTTTATCTCTTCGAGGGCTTGCGCCTGCTGGCTCGTCGTGCGCTCAACCTCGGCCTGTTTCGACTCTACGCCTTCCACCCTTGACTCAAGGGTGTCGACCTTCGAACTTATTCCGGAAACCTCTTCCCTGAATTTCTTCGGAACGGTTTCGCAGCCGGCGACGAAAAAAGCCGCCACGATCGCGATCGCCAGATACGCATAACTTGATCTACCCATGCCCTTCCTCCTTAGTTTAATTTCGAATATCAAAGTTATATATTAGGTAAGATTATATGCCATCCTTTTGAAGAATGCAAGATTATTATTTACAATAATTTCGCGGCCTCTTTGACCGACGCGTTCTCGTGGACGATCTTCCGGATCGCTTTTATCATTCCGACGGCGTTATCCGACTGCCAGATGTTGCGGCCCATATCTAGACCTGCGGCGCCTTCGTTCACCGCCGCATGCGCCAGCCTTAGCGCATCCATCTCCGTCTTAAGTTTCGGCCCGCCGGCGATTACGAGCGGGACCGGGCAGGACTTCACTATCTTGGCGAAATCTTCACAGTAATAAGTCTTTACCATCTGCGCTCCAAGTTCAGCCGCGATCCTGCAGCACAATCCGAGGTAGCGGCTGTCGCGCTTTTCGAGCTCTTTACCGACCGCTGTGACAGCCAAAACAGGAATGCCGTATCTCTGGGCCTCGTTCACGAGATTTCCGAGCGCGACCAAAGTCTGGTGTTCATGTTCTGTCCCGACATAGATCGAAAATGCGACCGCAGAGGCGTTTAAGCGTATCGCCTCTTCCACAGAGGTCTGGGTGGCTTCGTTCGAAAGCGCCGGCCCTACAATGCTGTTCCCGCCTGATACTCTCAGGATCATCGGAAGGTTGAGCCCCGCGTCGACGCAATTCCTCAAGATCCCTCTCGTCAGCATGAGCGCATCGGTGTAAGGGATAAGCGGCTTTATCGTCTTCGCCGGCTCCTCAAGCCTGGAGAGCGGCCCCAGAAAATATCCGTGGTCTATCGCAAGCCATACAGCCCTTCCGTCTTCAGGTTTTATCAAACGCGAAAGTCTGTTCTTCATTCCCCAATCCATA
>JAPLMI010000007.1 GCA_026387115.1 Candidatus Omnitrophota bacterium
GCATTTTTATCACATTCGAAGGGCCTGAGGGATGCGGAAAGTCCACGCATTCGAAGCGAGCCTGCGAATATTTAAAAAACAAAGGTTATGATTGCGTCTACACCAGAGAACCGGGCGGAACAAAACTCGGTGAACGGATAAGACAAATCCTTTTACATTCAGACGGAATCGAGATCTCTGACCTCGCCGAGCTTTTCCTTTTTGAGGCGGCGCGCTCCCAGATAGTCGCCGAGCTTATAAAACCGAGCCTCGCCAAGCGGAAGATAGTGATGTGCGACCGTTTCAGCGACGCGACGTTCAGCTACCAGGGTTACGGAGGCAAAATCCCGCTGGGGGCGATAAAAATATTGGACCGTGTGGCGACCGCAAGCCTGAGACCGGACGTTACGATCCTTTTGGACATAGATACCGGGACAGGATTGAGGCGGGCTTGGCGTAAGGGCGCCGACAGGATGGAGGCCAAAGACGTTGCCTACCATAAAAGGGTAAGAAGCGGATATTTGAAGCTTGCGAAAGCCGATCCGTCGAGGATCAAGGTTATAAAAGTCACCGGCAGCATAGACGATACTCAAGAGCAGGTCAGGCGAGAGGTGGATCTTGTCATTCAGAGATATAAAAGGCCAGGATAGCGCCGTTAATTTTTTGAAGAGGGCCGTCGAAAACGATAGGGCCGCGCACGCCTATATATTTACAGGCCCGGCCGGAGTGGGTAAGTCGCTTACGGCCGTGAATTTCGCGAAACTCCTGAACTGTTCTTCCGAATCGGGCGAGAAACCATGCGACGAGTGCTCCTCCTGCAGGAAGATAGGCGCATCGAACCATCCGGACGTTTTCTTGTTGAAACCCGAGAAAGAGGGCTCAAGCATAGGGATCGGCAGAGTGAGGGAAGTAATAAAAAATATCGGGCTGAAGCCTTACGAAGCCAAAAAGAAAGTCTACATAATAGACGGCGCCGCCAGCCTGACCGAGGAGGCCCAGAACGCGCTCCTGAAGACCCTGGAGGAGCCGCCGTCGGATTCCGTCATCATATTCATAGCCGAGAGCATTGGCGACCTCTTTCCGACGATAGAATCGCGTTCTCAAGTCCTGAAGTTTTATCCGCTCAAGGTCGATGATATCAGCCTTGTCTTAAGGAAAGTTTATAAGCTGGACGCGGACAGGGCGCTCTTTCTGTCGCGGCTGGCGAACGGCTCGCCGGCATTGGCGTTAAAGCTCAATGAAGAAAAGTTCTTCGAGAGGAGATCGGCTGTCCTTAAAGGGCTCGTCGACGGTTCATTTTTCGATTCGGATTTCGAGGGCCTCACAAGGCCCATTGTGAGGTCTTATCTTGATATGATGCTTGCATGGTACAGGGATATATTGATAGCGAAGGCCGCCGCAGGGCACTGCGGATTATTATTGGTGAATGCCGATAAATCTGATATTATAGAAAAAGAGGCCGGCCGCCTCGATTTTCGAATTCTTGACGATATCATAAGACAGATCATGCTGACAGGGTCTTTTTTGGAGCAGAATGTCAATCTTAAGCTGGCGATGAGCGTCCTGGGGGCGAACATATGTACGAAGTGATACAAGTCAGGATGAGGGAAGCGGGCAAGATCACATACTTTTCGCCGAGCGGCATGAAGTTTAAAATAGGCGACTACGTCATAGTCGAGGCGGATAGAGGGCTCGACTACGGGCAGGTGCTGTCGGGGACGTCGGCGATAATGGATTCGGATATAGAAGAGCCCCTTAAACGGGTCATGCGAAAAGCGAACCCGTGGGATATGCACCAGGTCGAGAAGAATAAGAAGAAGATCAGGGAAGTGATGGATACATGTTCCAAAAAGATACAGGAACGCCGGCTTCCGATGAAACTGATAGACGCGGAATTCTCGTTCGACCGGTCCAAGATAATGTTCTACTTCACCGCTGAGGGCAGGGTCGATTTCAGGGACCTCGTGAAGGACCTCGCCAACGCCTTCAAGACGCGCATAGAATTGAAACAGATCGGCGTCCGCGACGAGGCGAAGATCCTGGGCGGCCTCGGGCCGTGCGGCAGGGCGCTATGCTGCGCGACGTATCTGAAAGACTGGGAGCCGGTCCCGATCAAGATGGCGAAGGACCAGAACCTTCCGCTGAATCCTACGAAGTTCTCCGGCCTCTGCGGCTGGCTCATGTGCT
>JAPLMI010000131.1 GCA_026387115.1 Candidatus Omnitrophota bacterium
GCGGTCTATGTCGCGTGCGCGCCGAAGTCGAACGCGGCATATCTGGGGATAGAAGCCGCCCTTAAGGATGTCGAAGAGGGGAAAGTCCTCGACGTGCCGGACCACCTGAAAGACGCGACGCTCGACGGTGACGCATTCGGCCATGGCAAGGGCTATAAATACGCGCATGATTTTAAAGACCATTATGTCAAACAGGAATACAAGCCGTCGGATAAAACCTACTATATCCCTACCAATATGGGCTACGAAAAAAAGATTAAAGAGTGGCTCGAAAATTTGAGAAAGCATGAATAGGAAGGCGGTCGTTCTACTATCCGGCGGGTTGGACAGCATTCTCGCGACGCGGCTTATGATCGAGCTTGGAATCGAGATCGAAGCGGCGCATTATTATATCGATTTTGCCGCCCCTCGACAAGCTCGGGACGGCCCTGAGCGGAGTCGAAGGGCCGCATGTGTGGGCGGCGATGAAGGCGCGGCCGCCAAGGCAGCGAAGATGCTCAGCATCCCCTTCAAGGTCTTTGATATTACGAACGAGTATCTCGAGATGTTCAAGAATCCGCGTTACGGCTATGGCGCGAACATCAACCCTTGCATAGACTGCAAAATTTTTATGCTTAAAAAGGCCAAGGAGTATATGGCAGAAGTCGGAGCGTCGTTTCTCGTGACGGGAGAGGTCCTGGGTGAGCGTCCGATGTCGCAGCGAAAAGACGCCTTGAACCTGATCGAGAAACAGGCCGGAGTCCGCGGAATACTCTTAAGGCCGCTTTCCGCGAAACTTTTAGAGCCGACCTTGCCGGAAAAAGAAGGCGTCATCGACAGGGAAAAGCTTCTCGATATCCGCGGCAGGTCCAGAAAACCGCAAATGGCGCTTGCCGAGAAATTCGGTATCAAAGAGTACCCGAACCCTGCCGGGGGGTGTCTATTGACAGACCCGGGGTTTACGAATCGCGTCAAAGACCTGATAAAACACGACGAATTGAACATCGAAAACCTTAAGCTTCTGAAAACCGGCCGGCACTTCCGTCTTGATAATGACGCAAAACTTGTAGTGGGAAGAGATGTGGATGAAAATAAAGAACTCCAATCAATTGCATTGCCCGATGATATTATTTTTAAACTCAAAGACCACCAAGGACCCCTTTCAATTTTAAGAGGAAAATACAATAACGGCTTTATTGAACACGCGGGAATGATAGTCGCGTATCATACGAAATTCCGCGGCGAAGATTCTTTGGCGATAAATTATTGGCATGCAGGCGATCCGAACCAAAAGATATCTATATCTGTAAAACCGGCCGAAAAAGAAGAAATCGAAAAATTAAGGATTTAACAGCCTTTTTAATGAAAAAAATAAAAGACCATAGCCTGTATCTGATAATCAGCGAAGAATACGGCCGCGGACGAAGCGCTTTGGAAATAGCGAAATCCGCCATCGCCGGCGGAATAGATATAATACAATTGCGCGAGAAAAAAAAGAGTGAAGAAGAAATTCTGAAGACCGGAAAAGAACTTTTAGCGTTGTGCAAAAAGAACAAAGTTACATTCATCATGAATGACGATCCGTATTTAGCGAAAAAAGCAGGCGCGGATGGAGTTCATATGGGAGAAGAGGATGTTAAAAAGCATCCTCTAGCTGAAACGAGACGTATAATAGGTAGCGATAAGATAATCGGCCTTTCAACGCATTCCATAAAGAAGGTTAAAGAAGCAAGCCCGGGGGATATCGATTATATAGCATTCGGCCCAATATTCCCGACGACGATAAAAGACTATTCTATCGGCACAAAGGATATAAAAAAAGTTCTGGAGATAACCGAGAAACCAATCTTCTTCATCGGGGGGATAGATATATCCAATATAGGCGAGATTTTAAAATTGGGCGGTAAAAACATAGCCGTGATAAGAGGAATATCGCAGGCGGATGATATAACTGAAGCCACGAAAAAATTTAAGGAAAAAATATACCAAAGGAGGAAGGGATGAAATTGGATGAGATAAAAATATCCAAAGCGATAATCGAAACGTATAACAAAAAACTTATTGACGCGCTCGATGTCGACGTTGCGATAGTAGGCGGCGGGCCGGCAGGCATGGTATGCGGTTATTATCTTGCCCGCGCAGGGAAGAAGGTGGCATTATTCGAGCGAAAACTATCCGTCGGCGGCGGGATGTGGGGCGGCGGGATCATGTTTAACGAGATTGTGGTGCAGGAGAAAGCAAGGGCCATTCTCGACGAATTAGGCGTTAAAACGAGATTGTATGAAAAAGGTTACTATATGGCCGATTCCATAGAAGCGGTTTCTACTATATGCTCAAAGACCGTCAAAGCAGGCGTAAAGATATTCAATCTGCTAAGCGCCGAAGACGTCATGATCAGGAAGAATAGAATTTGCGGGCTCGTCCTGAACTGGACGGCCGTTGAGATGGCGAAGCTCCACGTAGATCCGATTACGATGGCCGCTAAATTTGTGGTAGATGCTACCGGACACGCCGCCGAAGTTGCGCATATAGTAGAAAGAAAAAGCGGTATATCGCTGAAGACGAAGACGGGCAAAGTAATGGGGGAACAGTCTATGTGGGCGGACGTTGCGGAAGAGACGATAGTAAAAAATTCCAAAGAGGTCGCGCCGGGTTTATATACTTGCGGTATGTGCGCCAACGCTGTATTCGGCGGCCCGCGCATGGGCCCGATATTCGGCGGGATGTTATTGTCGGGCAGGAAAGTCGCCGGCGATTTAGTAAAGAGATTATAACGCCGCACTCAAAAAATGAAATTTCGACTTGACATATCGAAATTTCATGATAGACTTATAGTATGCAAATACAAAGAACTCCCGAGATAAAGTTATTAAAGAAGCTTCTCAGGGATAATCCCATTGTCGCCATTTTAGGGCCAAGACAATGCGGCAAAACCACTCTATCCCGCCAGTTTTCGTCTGAATGGCTGTCGGACGTTACTACCTTTGACCTGGAAAGCCCCAGAGATATCGAGCGGCTTCAGGATCCGTTATTAGCATTGGAAGGCATCGGAGGGCTTGTTATTATTGATGAAATTCAGAGATCTCCCGGCTTATTTCCTGTCCTTAGAGTTCTCTCAGACCGTTCTGTAAAGACGAAATATATGATTTTAGGAAGCGCGTCAAGAGATCTGATAAAACAATCTTCGGAATCTTTGGCGGGACGCATAAGTTATTTAGAGATAGGCGGTTTTTCTCTAGAGCTTGTGGGCGCCGAAAAGGCGGAGAAATTATGGATCAGAGGAACTTTTCCAAGGTCTTTTTTAGCTTTAAACGAAGAGGCGTCCTATCAATGGCGTCAGGATTTCATCGCTACTTTTTTGGAGCGGGATGTGCCTCAATTAGGGTTTAATATACCCGCCAAATCATTGGGCCGTTTTTGGAGAATGCTTGCGCATTATCACGGCCAGATATTTAACGCCTCCGAGATAGGCAAGAGTTTAGAGGTTTCAGATCATACCGCGCAAAGATATCTGGACCTGCTCTCCGGAACGTTTATGGTCCGCCAGCTGCGGCCATGGTTTTATAATACTAAAAAAAGAATCGTCAAAAGGCCAAAGATCTATTTTCGTGATTCAGGTATCTTACATGCCTTACTATCGTTAGAGGAAAAAAAGGATGTGTTGTCGCATCCCAAGCTCGGCTCGTCGTGGGAAGGGTTTGCTTTAGAAGAGGCGATTAAAACAGTGCGATTAAAGGAAGATGAGGCTTTTTTTTGGGGAGTACATTCCGCCGCGGAGCTTGATCTGGTGTTTGAAAAGAAAGGAAAGCTTTACGGAGTCGAGGTAAAATATACGCAGGCCCCATCTCTTACATCGTCAATGCGGGCTGCTTTAACGGAGCTATCTTTAAAACATCTTTGGGTAGTTTACCCCGGCAAGGAAGAATATCCTTTGAGCCGGGACGTTACGGTTATTCCGGTTACGAATTTGGATAAGATAAAGGTGTCGTAAAAATTGTCCCGGGCCGGCATTACCTAATTCAAGTGGTTAGGGGCCGCGTCAATGCTGCCTCAAAGGCTTGAGTCTTTGAGGTTATTTTTTTCCCCGAATGACAAGTTAAAATATCCATTGACAGATTACTATTATGTGATAAACTAGTTATGAGCATATGTTCATAATACCGGAAGGGTAATATGCGTCCCAAGAAAACAAGATGGGTTAAGTGCATGCCGGGCGAGAGGTGTTTCAAGCCGATGTGCAAGCCCTTGAATAAATTAAAATGCGTGAGCCTTACTCTCGATGAATTTGAGGCCCTCAGGCTTGCGGATCTGGAGGGATTGAAACAGATCGACGCGGCAAAGAGGCTTAAGATATCGCGGCCGACATTCTCAAGGATAGTGTCATCGGCCCGCAATAAGATAGCTGACGGTTTAGTCAATATTAAAGCCATCAGGATCGAAGGCGGCTGCTGTAAGATCATAAAAAAAGGAAGGTAGCGATGGACAAAAGGGCGATCTCCGCAATAGGAATTCTACTTTTGATCTTAGCGGTGATAATCATTTATGAATGGACGGGAACATGGGCGGGTGTTAAGGCTACCATGGCAGAGAACAGGGTTATCACCGCGAAGCTTTTGGAGGATAACCATATACCCGCGCACATGTTCATCGTCTTTACGATAATCGATTATGTAAAGCATTCATGGCTCTGTCTTCTTCTGGCATTCATAGCCGCAGGCGCGCTTCAGGAGTTCGCGCCGAGGGACAAAGTTATCAAGCTCATGGGTTCCGGCAGAGGATTTATGCCGTATGCGGTAGCAGGGGCCGGGGGGCCGCTACTTTCAATGTGTTCGTGCAGTATCATACCGCTATTCGGCGGGCTCTATAAAAGAGGCGCCGGCCTCGGCCCCTCCATTACATTTCTTCTCGCGGCGCCGGCATTTAATCCCGCGGCGATCCTTCTTACGTTAGGACTTTTGAGCTGGAAATTCGCTATAGCAAGGATCGTAGTCGCCGTAACAGCAGGAATACTCGTCGGGTATATTACGGATAAAGTTTTCAAAAATAAATTACCGCCGCCGGAACCCCTGCGCATAGATACGGAATCCAATGGAATTTCGCAGGAAACTCAAGGTTTAGGCAAGAGGTTAGTCAATATGTTTCTCTATTCCTGGGAGTTCGTGAAGATGGTGCTCCCCCTGATATTTCTTGGCGTTATCGGAGCCGGTTTGGTAAAGGCCTTTTTGCCTCCGTCCGTCATCATAAAATACCTCGGCAATGGAGTATTGCCGATCATGTTATCGTCAGCCATCGGTGTATTCATGTATACACCGACCCTGGTCGAGGTGCCGCTCGTCAGAGGGCTGTTGGAATCCGGAATGGGCACAGGCGCCGCGATGGCCTTTCTCCTGACGGGGCCGGCGCTAAGCTTACCCTCAATACTCGGGGTGTGTAAGATAGTAAAGCCAAAGGT
>JAPLMI010000040.1 GCA_026387115.1 Candidatus Omnitrophota bacterium
TATCCTTTTGGTCCCTTTCCGTTACATCCTTGATATTTACAAATATAGTCTTCTTTTGTCCTTCATCAACGCGCATCACCTTCACTTTATTCAGGTCCGCGTCTTTGGTAAATCCTCCGGCCATGGCTATAGCCTCCAGGAGCGTTACGCTTCTTTCTGTGGGCATATCGAATTTACCCGGGCTTTTCACTTCCCCCATGACCGAGAAGAAAAATCTCTTAGGGACCATTATTATGTCGTCGGGCCGGAGCGTTATGTTATTATCCTTCTCGTCTTTATCGGTTATATCCTTGACCCTGATAGTTATCGTCTTCTTCTCGCCGTCTTCTTCCCGCATCACTTTTGTTCTGTTTATATCGGCATCCTTGGTAAAGCCGCCGGCCATGGCTATGGCCTCTAACAGGGTTATTTCCCTTTCTATCGGTATGTTGAATTTGCCGGCGTTATTGACTTCGCCGGTCACGGAGACCTGCCTGGCGCGGTATTCCTCAATAAATACCAGCACCTCCGCCTTTACGAGGTAATCCTTCTCAAGAAGCTCCTTAATCTTCCCTTCCAGCTGCTGGACCGTCAGCCCCGCGGCCGCTATCTTGCCTATGAGGGGAAATGAGATCGAGCCGTCGGCGGCAACCCTCGTCTTTGTACTCAGATCCGGCTGCTGGTGCACCGTGATGCTTATAATGTCGAGAGGCTGCAGTTTGTATTGTGATTTTTCGGCCTGCGCGTCCAATGGCAGGGTGAGAACGATAAAGGCGAGGGCCAGCGATATAAAAGTCCTCATTCTAGAAACCGCCTGTTCCGCTGAAGAAGATCCGGTTATCCGTATAATCATAGGCAGAGAACTTCGAACTCCTCTGTTCATACTCATATTTACCCTCAAGAGACAGCCATTTCCTTACGTCGTATCTGATCGAAGCGCCGCCCGTGTAAAAATTATCGTATCTTTTGGCGTAGAGGCCGCTTTCAACGGTCTGGCCGGGGTAAGTGTTGAGCTGGTATGAGCCAAAAGCCCTGCATGAAAATTTCTTTGTGAACTTATGGGTGTAATCGAGGCTCAGGATATTCGCGATATAATAATTCATATTCTGATACAACGATTCGTATACGCCCCTCTCAAACCCGAAATTGAGCGTGTCATCCTCGGTAAGAAAGTAGTCGAGGCCGCCGTTCGCCACAAACCCGACGAAGTCTTTATCGTTGTATATTTCCGACTTGTTGTAACCCTGATACCTGAATCCCGCCTTGGCGTTGGCAAGTATCTTGTTTGTCGGCCTGCCCTTTATTCCTACCACTGGCTCGATGTACCATGAATCCGGCGGGATTGAACTATTGAAATAATGTATAAACCCGAGATCCGTCTCAAAAAATAGGGATGTTTTCGGCCAAAATCTGTAACTGACCGACATATCCACTATATTATATACCCTGTCCCTGTCGCCGTAGGTAATGCTCTGATAGACAAGGTCGTCCTTGGAGCCATATGCGTCTATTATATTCGTGTAACCTACGTCGAATCCAAACTTGTTGAGCTGGGTTGACACGCCGGCCCTTAACTTATTACTGAACCTTGCGACACGCCTTGAATTTTCATCCGCGGCGCGGTCGGTGTAGTCCCTTAACACGTCTTCCACCTTTATCTTATAATCGGTGAGATTTATCTCGGCAAGCGCCCTTGCGCGCTGATCTACGTGGTTTTCCGTAGTGTATTTACCGTACAGGAAGACCGCGGCGTCGTAATCGATGCTTATCCTGTTCTTCTGAAGGGGGATTTCTATTCCCGCGGACGGGTTGAGGATGGTGATCGCGTCGAATTTTTCTTTTGTATTTGCCAGGTATATGTTCGTCTCGAGCTCTTCGGTGGCTTTGAACGCGCCGTGGACGATGACATCCCCGATCTTGACGCCTTCCCTGTCCGGCAGGTCGGGATTATCAAGCTGGGCAAATGCGGGTCCGCCGCTTAAAACGAGGCCGCATACCGCGATCATCACAAAGACGTTTCTTTTCATAATCCTCTATTTTAGCTTATAATTATATGAAAGTATATCATTTAAGTTGGAATTGTCAATAGCACAATTAGGAAAAGAGGCCTCTTTTTAAAAGGCCTCTTGTTGATCAAAAAACTTCGGATCGATTCAATTAAATTCGGCTTGCCGCGCCTTCCTGATTGACTTCGGGCGCAACGACATTATCTATGCGGTCCCTGCCCGGCTCGGTGTAAGGTTCCGCTACGGGCGGCTCGAGAGTATTATCCATTATGAACTCTGAATTGGGCCTCATCGTAAATCCGATGTTTGGGCTTGTTTCCAGATAGACAAGGCCGTCTTCCATCGTCTTTATAGAATCGCCTTTATTTAACACGTCCCCGACTTTTGCCTCAACCCAATCCTCGGTTCCGATCCTCTTTATCAGGACATTGCCTTTCATGGCCGATATCTTATAAGCGCCATCTTCGGCAAAGATGTTCCCGGCAAAAAATATGCCGAGGATAACCAATACGACAACAACCCATGTAAATTTCATCATTTTATTCTCCTCCGATATTGTGATATAAGTATACCATATATTACTAAAAGTGTCAATGGACCAAAATCAAGCTTTTTTATAGCTTAACATAAACCTCCTCGACCTCGGAGGTCAAGATGGTTTATATACCCTGGGGACGCGGTTGGAGATACCACAAACAAATTCGTAGGCGATCGTTTCAGCGAGGCGGGCAAGCTTCTCTAGTCTTATTTCGTTCCGGCCCTGCCTCCCTATCAGGACGACTTCGTCGCCGACCTTCACATTTTTGATGTGGCCGACGTCGATCATCATCTGGTCCATCGTGACCTTACCGACGACGTGGGCGCGACGGCCCCGGACAATAACCTCTGCCTTGTTCGATAGATTCCTCGCATATCCGTCGGCATAGCCGATGGGAAGAGTGGCGATTTTGGTATGCTTCTGGGTAACATAGGTCCGCCCATAACTTATCGAACGGCCGGGAGGCGTATCCTTTATATAAACGATCTTTGTTTTTAACGACATGGCCGGTCTTAATTTTATCAATTTTGGGAATGTGTATTTGGGATACATTCCGTAGATGATGAGTCCCGGCCTGACGAGGTTCATATGCGACCTTTTGAAATCGACCGTCGCGATGGAATTGGCGGCGTGCCTCAAAGGAATGCGCACGTCAAACTCTTCAAGCCGCGCCAATAGTTTCTCGAAAGCCTCTATCTGGTAATTCGTAAAGAAGTCGTCGCGGCCCGCGCTCGAGAAATGCGTATAGATGCCTTCGATGTAAACTTTTTTATCCCGCGCGAGATTTTTTATGAAATTGAGCGCCTCCTCGTGCCAGATGCCGATGCGGCCCATACCGGTATCGATCTTGATGTGGACCTTTGCCCTGTGCCCGTTCGGGGTTTGGCTCCTGATGGCCTCGAGAAGATCATCGCTGCAGAGCGTCAGGGTTATATCTTTTTCTATCAACACCCTGACCTCTTCCGGCAGGACAGAGCCCAATACAAGGACCGGCGTCTTTATTCCGTGGTCCCTTAACCTCACCGCTTCATCGGTCGTGGCGACGCCGAGATAGCTCACGCCCAATTTCTCGAGGACAGCCGAAACCTCGACGGTGCCGTGGCCGTAGGCGTTCGCCTTCACGACAACCATGATATTGATGGATTTGCCGACGAGTTTACGAACCTGTTTGTAATTATGTTCGATGGCCGCAAGGGATACCTCAGCCCATGTCGGCCTGTAGCGGGGCCTTGAAACACCATTTCTAGTCTTAACCGTGATCTCTTTCATATTATCTTTCTAACCTGATCAATCTAACCAGGTTAGATACCGGTTATATCACATTCT
>JAPLMI010000210.1 GCA_026387115.1 Candidatus Omnitrophota bacterium
AAGATGACGGGGACGCTCGATTCTCACATGAATATCTGTAAGGCGTTCGAGATGACGCTGCCCGAGCTTTACAGGGACCTTCCCTCTTCCAAGAAGACGATCGATGTCCAAAAGTCAAAAGCAAAACACGATGTTTACATCCACGATAAGAAATCTTCATCTGAGATACTCGCCTCCAACGTTCAGAACAAGAAGATGATGCCTGTTTTGATCAAGATCGTTAAAGGCGGACAAACACCCGGCGAAGAATCCAAACCCGGTGTCGAAAAATTCATATACATCCTCGACGGAAAGGTCGAGGCGAATATCGGTAACGATAAATACGATTTAACCAAGGGCGATACCCTCTATTTTGAATCATCCATCCCGCATTACTTCAGGAACGCCGGCCCGGGCGAAGCCGAACTATTATCGATAATCTCCCCACCGCTACTGTGATTTAACCAGGTCCCATCTGGCGTTATTTTCCGACAGGATCAGGTCGGCGTGCACTTTAGGAAGCTCGTCGTGCGGCACTTCCCTGATAACGATGCCGCTTTTCAATACAAACACGCATGCCTTATGATGATTTTTATTACTGATAAGCCTTCGAGCTTCCTTGATTAGATCCTTCGTAAAGAGGTGGATTAAGTAACTATGTGATGGGCTTCTTTTGACGGTGACCAGGATTCTCATTCTATTCTCACCCTCTTTCAGCCTGATGTCAATTTTTTGCCAAGCTTGCCAAGCGAGAATATTTTATGAGACCTTGTAGTTTACAAGTCTACCACAGAATTGATAAAAAACAAGTGGTCTTGGTTTTTACTCTCTTAAAATTTGATATAATCCGATTGTAACTTATTGGAATTAAAGGAATTATGAAACTAGGTAAGGTTATAAAAAAGTTAGATATATTTGGAAAATTACGGACCTATCGAGCTTTTTAGAGTTTATTCAAGCGGTAGATCAATTCTCTATAAATCTTATCGTCTTTTCTAATGCCGACTTTAATCACTATAACCAAAACCTCGCCCTTAACAATTTTATAGACTACCCTGTAATCACCAACGCGCAGCTTCCAGTAACCTTTATAGCTCCTCAATAACGGCGATCCATAGTTCTCGGGGTCGCGCGAGAGTTTCTTGTAAATGGCTTTTAAGATTAGCTTCCTGGCCGGCTTCTCTATCTTCTTAAAATCTTCTTTCAAAACCAGGCGATGCAGGATCACATTCCACATCTAATCTAATTGACCTTTCTTAGCGCCGCTTTCAGGCTGATATAGTCTTTCTTGGAGGACTTCTTCTCTCTTCCCCTGGCCAGTTTGCCCAACTCGTAATCTTCGATCTGGTCGAGGAGGCCCTCTATGGCATTATAGCGCTCTATAGCGATAAGAACAGCCACCGGCTTGTTCCTTTTTTCTATCACCACCTTGTGGTGCCTTGCTTCCTCCAGTATTTTTTCAAGTCGTGTTCTTAGCTCAGACACGCCGACGAGCGTGGTGTCTTCTTTTACAGTATGCATTTTACACTCCTCCTTCCTTACCCATAAATAAGTATATCATATGTCAATTGAATTGTCAAATGAATTGTATAATTAATTGTACGTTATACTACCAGTTCTTGTAGCTGCCGGGATTGCCCATGTTCGGGAGGATGTTGCCCTTTTCGAACGCCAGGAGGAACGCGCTGACGACGACCGGATCGAATTGCGACCCTGAGCAGCGCTTTAATTCTGCGATCGCTTCCTCGATCGTCTTCTTTTTTTTATAAGGCCGGTTCGTCGTGATGGCGTCGAAGGCGTCCGCGACCGCGATGATCCGCGCGATAAGCGGGATGTCGTTCGCCTTCAGCCCGTCCGGATAGCCTGAGCCGTCGTAGCACTCCTGGTGGTGGCGGACCTCGCGCGCCACGTCGCTCAGCTCCTTGATCGGATGCAGGATCGTCGCGCCTATTATCGAATGCTTCTTTATCTCTTCGTACTCCTCAGGGGCGAGCGAGGCGTGTTTATTCAATATATGGTCGGGGACGCCGATCTTGCCTATGTCATGCAGGAGCGCCGATATCTGCAGGGTCTCCCTGAAATTCTTGTAATTCGCCATCTCGGGAATACCTTCGAGCTCTTTCGCGACGGCGATGCAGTAATTCGTCACGCGTTCCGTATGGCCGTGGGTGTAAGGGTCGCGCGCGTCTATCGCGGCGGCCATCGCTATGGCCGTGTGAATGAATATCCTGTGTTCGCGCACATACAGCTCTTTGATCTCCTCGATCTTCCCCTGCAGGTTCTCGATGAGGAGCGTATTCGCGATCGCCATCGCGGCGTCGTTGGCCAGCGTAACGAAGAACCCCATCTCCTCGCGGCTGAAATTCTCGCCCGAAATCTTATCGCCGAGGACCAGGATGCCGAGAAGCTCTCGTTTAAAGTAACACGGGACACAGAGGTTCGCCTTGATAAGGTCCATCTGCTTCTTTACCAGGAGCAATTTGTCGTAGAGGTCGGGCTGTTTCTCGAGGACATCCCTGTTCCTTAAGCCGTTTATTATATCCTCATACCTTAATATGCCGGTCTCTGAGATAAGGTAGCTCTCCTTGTCGCTGAAGACCTTGATGAGCGGATTGTCGACCGCAAGCCTAATAAATCCTATCGGTATCTTAACGCCTTCGGTGCCTTTTGAATCGATCAATATATATGAGTGCTTGTTTTCCTTGAATAACAGGACCGCCGTGTGGGTCACATGGAGTTGTTCATCGATCGTCCGAACTATCATCTTGATAAGGTGCTCGGGCTTCTTGAACCTTATCATCGTGCGCGACGCCTTCTCAAGGAATGCCTGATAGTCGTATTTGGGCGCGGCGGCGTTGTTTGCGCTACCCCTCCGGGCCGCGCTGTCAGCGGCGTTCTTGTCCGCGTCCAGCGGCACAAGACTGCCGCTTCGGTCTATCGACTTCTCGACGAAAAGATTGTGGAGCTTATCCCAGCTCGGCGCTTTTTTGTTCTTTGCCATTAATCATCTCCTTTAGATTTTAAAATTCTTCTCGACGGCCTCTTCCAGATGGTCGAGAACGAGCGGTTTTGTGATATATTCGCACGCTCCGAGCTTCGCCGCTTCGTTCATCTTATCCTGGTCCTCGAGCGCAGTGACCATAACAACCTTTATCTTTCTATCCATATCCTTGATGTGCTTCAACGCGGCAATGCCGTCCATTCCCTTCATCCTGATATCAAGCAATACAAGGTCGGGCTTGTCCTTCTTGATGGCCTCCAACGCGTCCTCGCCGCTCAAAGAAGTGAGGACTTCATATCCGCGTTCCTGGAAAAAGTTCTTCACGAAATCGCAAATGTCCTGCTCGTCATCCACTACTAACAGCTTACGCATACCCATACCCCTTTTCGGTTACCGGCTTGCCGCTTTGTTAATGGCCTCTTCCAACTCTTTTAATGACGCGATCGGCTTATCGAAATAGGCATACGCGCCCATCTTCAAAAGCCGCGCCTTGGTCTTCCCGCCGTCATCGTAAGCGGTTACAAAAATGACCTGGGGCGACGGCTCCATCGACTTCAGCAGTTTCAGGGCCTCGTCGCCGTCTATCCCCGGCATCTTCAGGTCTATCAAAACCACGTCCGGCTTCTTCTCTTTCACGATCTCGATGCCCTTCGCGCCGCGTATCGCGACCGCGATATCGTATCCCCTCGGCGCAAAGTAATCCTGCAGCATCGTAATGAAATCAACTTCGTCGTCGATCGCTACTATCGTCGGTTTACGCATGCTCACTCCTATGTTAAAAAATTGATCTCGACTTTTCTTTTTAAGGCGTCCGCGACTCTGGTCAGTGTAATTAATGAAATATTCTCTCCGCCGCTTTCTATGCGTGAGATTATCTGCTGAGAAATCCCTATTCTTTTGGCCAACCCTTTCTGAGAAAGCCCCTGTTCACGCCTGATAGCAGCCATTTTTTTTCCTATAGTTTCGCAGAATTCCTTCTTCACAGGCGCTTCTTGTCTAAAAACCATTCCTTTTTTGCGGTATCTGTCCGATAGCTTCTCATATATCGCCTGCCAGAAAATGATGCGGGGCTCACTCCATTTATCCTGCCGCATCCTTCGCTTGATGGCGGGCCAATGCCTGCAAAAAACGATTGGATTCAGATAATTTTTGAATACTTCTCGCGGCTCGTTTTTGCGCGATAAGAGAAGGGCCGCCATAGTAAAGAAACTTGCGGATTCCGGTTTACTCAGAATCTTCTTCGCCCTGGCATCCGCTATCTTTCTATCCCACAGCCAATCGCTTCTCATAATTCGCCCAACTCATCTTCAAGCATCTTATCAACTTCTTTTTTGAAATGCCTCTCCATCATCTTGCAATCTATCACCTTATCTGTATCAAGAGTGAGCACGCCATCCATCGTCGCCATTCTGTCATAAGTTCGGAACCACTTGACAATAGCCTCTATCAACGTTGGGCCGCAGTACTTGGCGGCGAATTTGGAGAGCGGCATAAACGTATGCGACAAAAAATAGACATCGTAAAAATCTTTCGCGTCCGCCCTTCCTCCGATGAATTTATTCCGCCCTGCCTCGTCGATCATTCTGACCATACCGGCTAACGCATACAACTTACGCAAGTATATGTCTTCGAGCGATAATACCCGTATCCCGTCAACCGTTTTTGTTTTCTTCAGAAGCTCTACGGTATCCTCTACAAAATCTATCTTTAACGTATCGCTCGCGGTAAACTTTATGCTATAAACCGCCATTCTGGCGGCTTTCTTTTCAAGCGCCTGCCCTATGAGTTTTACCTTTTTCTTCAAAACACCCTGTAGGTATTCCGCTATCCCTGTTATATTCGAATAATCGAAGTCGTGCGTAAAAAAATCCAGGTCTATCGATAACCTGTGCTGGAAGTAGAAAAGGCTGAGAGCCGTCCCTCCCGCAAGGTAGAAGTCGTCTATCCTGCCCGAAAGAGTCCTCAATACATCCTGCTGGTATTTCACTATCCTTTTCATGGCATAAAGTATACAACATAAAAGTTGTATTGTCAAGTAAAATACAACTTATAAGTTGTATTTTATCCATTTAGATTCATTTACTCTTCGTTCCGGCCTTCGCTTCCTCTGCGCCGGCGGGCGGGAATTCGAGGGTAAACGTCGTCCCCTCGCCCACTCTCGTCTCTTTGAGCTGAATTCTGCCGCCGTTCTTTTCGACTATCTGACGGACGATAAATAACCCCAGGCCTGTCCCCTTGCCCGGATCCTTCGTTGTGAAGAACGGGTTGAAGAGCTGTTTAATCTTATCTTCGGGTATACCTGAGCCGCTATCCTTAATATCTATTAATATCTTATTTCTATCCTGTTTTGCCGTGATCGCTATCTTCCCCTTCTCTCCAATCGCCTGTCCAGCGTTCCTGAGAAGGTTAAAAAGGATCTCCTGAAACTGCTTTTTATCGACGAAGATGTTCGGCAGGCCCTTTTCGATATGCTTGGAAAATTCTATCTTTTCAAGCTTCAATTCATAGCCTACCAGGCTCAGGACGTCATCGATTTCCTTATCGACGTTTACGACCTCAGCTTCTCCCTTCGCGGGCTTGGCAAATCCAGAGAGCTTCTTGGTAATGGCCGTCGCCCTGTCGGTCTCATGTATGACTTTGGCCATTATCTCTTTGGCCTTGGTAAGAAGTTCCTCTGTCGTCTTATGTTTATACAGTCCATCCTTGATATTCAAGAGGAATGCCTCGCACTGGCCGCGCGCGATGCCCAGCGGATTACATATCTCGTGGTTGATGCCCGCTGAAAGCGTCCCGATGACCGCCATCTTTTCGTTCTGCGCCGCCTCTGCCTGCGTCTTACCGAGCTCCACGAAGAGTTTCGCGTTCGATATCGCTATCGCGAGGGTTCTCGCAAGCGGCAAAAGTATGTCGAGGTCATCCTGCGTATATTCTTCATCCGATTTTTTCTTGCCCAAAGACAGGACGCCTATGACATCGTCATGCATGACCATAGGTATAATAAGTTCGGCATTAAGCTTATCTATTATTTCTTGTATGGCGGCTGGTGTCGATATCTTCTTATCATGCAGCTCTTTCACCAGCACATGGCCGTGGGTCTCGTCCATGAACGTAACGATACCGTCCGGCCGTATCAATGTTACCGATGGGTCTTTGATATTCTGCGACGCCATGACCTCAAATTGCTGTTTCTCGTCATCGAACAGCAGAACCGCGCATGAATTAAGTTTAACTATATCGGTAAGCTTGCTGACAGTGAGGTCAACAAGCTTATCCAGCTCTAATACCGTCAGGACTTCGGATGTGAATGTCCTCAGCAATTCCTTGTAGTTGTATTTTTTCTGGAATAGGTATTTGTCGGTGACGTTTATGAGAAATGTTTCGATCCGACGCATAGTAAGGATAATAATTACGCCGCTTATGGTCAGACCTATTAGCCTAGCACTGGTTCCTGCATTCCTTAGCAGATATTCCTGAATTATTAAAGTAGGTAGGATTAAAATCGCGAAAACTGAGGCGAGCAATCCGGCAAATACAAGGGTCCGCTTAATAATAACTTCGATATTAAGCATCTGATACCTGAATATGGCGTATGTAGCTACTATGCAATATATTGGAACCATGAAATTCCAGTAAGGATAAATCTTATTATAAAACAGCGGCAAAAATGTTAAGGCGGACCCCGCGTAACCAGTGGCCTCTCCCACTAAGAACCAACCTACATTCTTTTTATTAACACCTTCGGACTTTCTGTATATCAGGTATAATTCGCACAATGAGTACATAAGGTAGAAGAGAAAGATAGGAATGAAGATGGGGAAATTCAGTCCTATTGATTTTATGCTATAAAAAGAGAGTGTGGGATAATAGAAAGAATTAAAAAGATACTGCAAGTCTACGCCTGTGTACCCCATGTAAGCAAGCACAACAAATAAAATCGCCTGAAAATACCCAAAAGCTAAAAGGGCCTTACGCTTTAGCCCTCCGATTTCGCATACAGCATGAAGCAAAATTACTGTATTTATAGGACCCCCGATATGGGCGAAGCGCCACCAAGACCTGGCAAGTTCAATATCTTGCGATATGGCCGCCATCGCATAACCAAATGCCCAAATTGTTATAGTGAGGTTAAATATGTACCATGCTCTATGAATCCTTGTCTTTCCCACTATAAGCACAAAAGTACCTAAACAGAATGTAGTAACTGCCCATAGGAATCCCGAAAAAGCAAATAGATTCATAAAAAACCTCTTAAGTAATTACCATAAATTTGCCGCGGCTGCCTCGGAATAACGATCCTTTAAACTGATCGATTTATTTTTGCATACGCTTCTACAAACTCCACAGCCATAACATTTTTTAATATCGATACTTGCTTTTTTGCTCGCCTTATCTATTTTAACAGCATTGAATTGACATATTTTTTTGCATTCTTGGCACCCTATACAAAGCGCGGTATTAACGAACGCTATATATTCAGCCCTGAACATAACCGGGGCGATTTTTTTATACATCATCATCGCTATGCAGCCTTTAGAAAATGCACAATTGCAGAGAGCGGCGACAAATGGCGCATTAAAACTCCAGATCGTATGTATTGATCCTTTCGACTCCTGTTCCTTCATAAAATTAATAGTCCATTCCCTACCCACTGCTTCAAACCTTGAAACATCCGGGCCTTTAAAGAAAGATTTATCAACAATATCAATCGGCCGCACCTTCTCTGGATTGATACTTAAAAGAAAACAGACCCTGGATTCTTTTCCTGTAGTAGTCATACGGCATATACAGGGTATTCTCGTTATGGAATTAGTAATGTTTAATATTTTTTGTACATCTTCGATTGGAATGACCTGCCCCCAATGCTTGTAAAGAAAATATCTCTTAAGCGACCAATTAAGTATTTTCCCCAGTACTGGTGATCTAAAAGGAAGAGATTTGAGAATGCCATAATACGAATTATACATTCCCGAAATCCAGTAAAAAAAATCTTCCGTAAATTTGTGACGTTTAATATCGATTAGCAAATCATCGCTATAATTCTTCGCATTCAGGTACCACTTCTTGCCTTCGCCGTGTTTTACGCAAAACTCGCACATAATTTAAAGATTCCTGAATAGAGCGACCCCGTTAAATCCGGCAAAGCCACACGACATCTTTGCCGCGATTTTTATGCTTACCCTTTTGGCTTCTTTTACTATATTTAACGCGCTATTCTGGTCCTCGCAATTCAAAGTCGGCGGAATTGTGTTATTTTTCATTGCAATCAGAGATATTGCGGATTCAAGTAAGGCGCTTCCACCCAAATTATGCCCCACGAGAGGCTTAAAAGCGCTGATTAATGGCTGCTTCTTTCCGAATATCCTGTTTATGGTTTTTGCCTCATAATTATCTGTTATCTTCATTCCGACTCCGTGCGGATTTACAAAATCAATCTCACTCGGCGACACGCCTGTCGCGTCCAATGCTTTTTGAAAAGACCTTGTGTAAAAATCGTCTGTTACATTCGGCATCGTAATTTTCCATCCTTCAAGCGAAAAGCCTCCGCCTAAGTATTCCGCGTATATACGCGCCTTTCGTTTTTTGGCGTGTTCGAGGTCTTCCAATACTAAGGCCGCTCCTCCATCACCAAATACTATGCCGGCCGCATCGTCTGAGAAAGGCCTTACAAGCCCGTCTTCGGCATAAAGGCTTTTCTTTTTGAACCAAAGGTATTTATATATCTTCGTCGGGTTATCGACCGCTGCCACTATAACCGCCGAAGAAGCCCCTGCCTTAATCTGCCTTGCCGCGGCTTCGATGGCGAACAACCCGGAAGCGCATGCATTATTGACAAATAGAGAATAACCGTGCAGATCGAAAATCTTGGCTGCGGAGAAAAGATATGAAAATGTCTGCAAATTATATCCTCTATCTTCACACCCGCTGTCATAAAGCATTTTAGCAAGTTCCAATTTCGACATGTGATCTTTAGCATTTTTTTCTACTATAGACTGAAGGGAATCTACAAGCTCTTCGAAAAAAATCTCCACGCCCGGATTCTCATGCGATATGATCAGCCCTATATCATTGTCGGCTGAGTCATATTGAATCCCGCTATCATCTATAGCCAGTTTAATTACGGCCAATAGGTAATAGAGATCCGTATCTTCTTTCTTCACGGTTCTCAATTCTCTTATGTATTGGAAATTCGCTTTCGGCAAGTCGAATTCATCTATATCAAAATTTCTCATCTTATGCAGATAAAATTCCCCCCACTCCTCGTTACCTATAAAATACTTCTGTCTTACAAGATTCAGGCGCAGATTCATAATAGAATCCCATGTTTCTTCGCAACCCTGCCCTAAAGAGGAGATCGGGCCGATACCTGTCACGACAACTCTTTTCATCTCGCTATGCCTTGTTATTGATTAAGTTATAAACTCTATCCGAAGATAAAAGCACGCCCCCTATGCCTCCGCCCATCTTTGTCCAGTGGCTGGATAGCAACAGATTCTTGATTGGCGTTGTCGGATTCATGAATCTTATTTCCTCTATAAGCGATTTTTTGTTCCAGCCGTAAATAGAGCCATTGCTGTTCCCTGTGTATCTCTCCATCGTAAGAGGCGTGGCAATCGTCTTTACTTTTATGTATTTTCGTAAACCTGGTATTACTTTTTCGCATCTCGACAATATTATCTCGGCCATCTCTTCTTTTTTCTGCTTATACTCGGACCTTGTCAGATTGCGCCAAAAATCGTATCCCGATAAAAGGCCGATCGAGACTACGGACTTGCCTTTTTTGCAGAAGCTGTCTGACAGGTTGGAATAAATCGTTATCGAATATGGCACTTTTTCAAACTCATTATTAAGAGACGCCTGATACATCGACTCCGCATCATAGCTTGGATTGACAAATATCTCGTAATCCTTAATACCTATCTTCCTGACATCTATATTTAGCCCGAGATAAATCTTAAAAGCCGAGATTGACAAAAAGTTATTCTTCAGTTTAGATAAAAAGCTTTCTATATCAAGCGTGTCTCCACTGACAACCATACCAAACGTTTTAAATACATCTATATTCGATATAACCATATCGGCTTCGTATCTGGAACTATTTTCCAGCCCGAGTTCCGTTATCCTGTCAAAATCGACAAATAATTTATTGACTTCCCGGTCGTGCAATATGACGCCGTTATTATTTTTTATGAAATCTACGAGATTCTGCATAATGCTATGCATGCCATCCTTAGGAAAGTAGCTTCCATTGGCGGTATAATCGTACCAGATATAAGCAAAAGTTATCGCGGAAAGTTTCGTTGGCGGAAGCCCTCTATACATCCAGTACTGGGAAATTACCGCCCGCAGTTTCTTATTCTTTGTAAAACCGTCCATTAACTCCTGCAGCGAGCGTCTGCCATATTTTAAAATGAAAGGGCTTTTCGCGAGCGTCTTCTTCCGGTAAAATCTACTCATCTCAAGATAAATGGATTTGAGCGTATCAAAAAGATTTATAATGTTATTCTTCTCGTCCGGGAAAAGGGAAAAGAGTAATGTCTTATATTTGTTTATGTTTGCCTGAGGAACACTTATGTCATAATCCGGAAAAATTGACCTGTAAAGATGCCTTGGCCTGACAATTTTCACTCCATTTAGCGCTTGCGATTTTTTTAATACTTCATATATTGGACTGCCTTTATATAATCCATTTATTGCCTGGACGGCAGATTCAAACCTATATCCTTTTCTTTTAAACGCGGCGCAATATCCTCCGAAATTATTATTTTTTTCTAAAAGAAGCACCTTTTTATTTTTGGAAAGGAGGCTAGCAATGGTTAATCCGCCGATGCCGGACCCTATTATGATCACATCAAATTTTTTACTCATATCTTAATCCTTAATATCTCCCAAACACCACACACGCGTTGTCGCCGCCGTTATAGCTAATCATCAACCTAATCATCAACTTAATCATCAACCTATTTGACAACCATGCCGATTACGTTAAGACATAATAAAGTGAGCGGCCTTGTCCTATCGACTTTATTACCTTAAGTTCTACGAGAAGGGATAAATCCTTATGAACCCCCTGAGCCGATATCTTAAATAGATTTTGTAACTCCCTATTCGTAACTTTTCCGTTTTTATTGATATACTCTACTATCTGCATTTGCTTTGGAGTAAGGGAAACCTGCTGTCCGTCTTCCCTGGTCTTTTTATGTCCTACTTTTAAAATAGCGTCTTTTGCTTCAGTTGCCGAGCATGCTACTCCGCTCGTAAAATATTCAAGCCACAGGGTTATGTCGTCCTGGTTTTGTTGGGCTGTTTTTAAAGCGTTATAATAGGATTGCCTGTCTCTATCGTAATAATCGTCCAGAGCAAATAACCTCCTATGATCAAAACCGCTTAAATAGAGAATGAGGGTTGCGAATAACCGTGCCGTTCTGCCATTCCCGTCAATAAATGGGTGGATTCTTGCTATCTCGTAATGGACAATTCCTGCCAATAAAACAGAATTTATCTCCCACGTTTTGTCGATATTAAGCCAATCAATGAATTCTTTCACAAGTTCCGGAACTTCTTCCGTCTTTGGCGGCATATATTCAACCACTTCTTTTAAGCCTGTGCCGTCAGCGATCCTCTTACCTACATAAACCTGTCTGTTTCTGAATTTTCCGGAATCAGAATCATTCTGCATAACATTTTTGGTAATTATTCTATGCAGATTTAACAGATCCCGAACTGATATTTTACCTTTCTCGGTTAAATCGGGTATCTTTTCCAATGCCTCAATATAATTCAAAGCTTCCTTTTTGTCTTTGTCCGTGGCACGGACATCCTTGCCATTGGCTAAGGCTTCAACTTGTTCAAGGGTAAGCTTGTTACCTTCAATAGCAGTGGATGAATGCGTGTTGCGCAATAACGCCTGTCGCCTTAGTTTTGCTTCCCATTTTGGCACTAAATACGCTTGCTCTATAATCTCGCGCGCCGAAGCTATAAACGTAAGATTATTCAAGATTTTATCTGTTATGGTATATTTCGGATTAAACGGCATACTTTTCCTAATCCCATACTTCCCGAACACCACGCACGCGTTGTCGCCGCCGATAATTATCCTTTACTTTTCTTCAATATATCAGCGTCAAATTTATCCTGCTTGCGGCCGGTGGCATTTTTATTCTTTATGAGATCCGCTTTATTAATGAAAAATATTTTTTCTTTTCCATAAACGCCGGAAACTTTATGGCGCCATACACCGGCAAAATCGCATCCATCTATAGATGTCAATAAATCGATCCTGATCGGCTCATATCCCAGTTGAATAACCTTGCCGCTTTTATTAAAATCCGCCTCTTTCAGTTTCACGCTTTTAAATCCAAAATCATTAAGTGCCTTAAGGATTCTCTTGGCATTATCAACAGCTGGCTCGATTAAAATATCCATGTCTTTTGTAAAACGAGGGATACCGTAAAACGCTATGGCATAAGCCCCCACTAAACAATACCTGACTTTGTGTTTATTGAATAACCTTAATAACTCTTCGTAGTCTTTTTGAACTAACATCGAATCTCATACCCCCTATTTTCCGATAAGCATTTCTTAAAAACTGCATGACTTCCAGCCGTTCCTCGGCGGTCATCTTCATATAATAATGCCGTTCAAAAGATTCGGCTTCCTTGAAAGATCCTGCCTTATTGACCCATATTTTCGCGCTCATATTTCCTAATTCCCATACTTCCCGAACACCACACAGGCGTTGTTGCCGCCGAAGGCTATCATGTTTTAAATGGCCTTTTTGTAAGCCTGTTAAGTAACGCCAGAGAATTCAAATTCTTATCCATTTTATCCAGCTTGGCAAGCCAATTTTTTATATACCGCATATCCAATTTGCCGAACTGGCGGATCAAAATCCCCCGCACGTCTTCCCTGTCATGCGGCCTCAAAGAGATTATTTTATGTACTATAAGATCTTCCGGACTGACAAACTTGGCTTTTATTGAGCCTGTCTTTCTGATCACCGCTCTTCCCAAAGCCGCTTTCTCCAGCTCATTCTCCGCTATTATGAAATCGCATCTTCCTCTGACGCCGCGTTTCGAGAAATTCATCGGAATCACACCGGTCTTCTTAATGAACATCGTTAGATTCGCGCAGGCCGGGGAAAAGCCAAATTTTCTTGCTTTTTGTATGAAGGCTTGCAGTTTTTCTTTTTCCAGCATTATATTCATATCCACGTCTGCGGTAAAGCGCGGCTCGCCGTAAAGATTGACCGCCAGACCGCCCAGCACCGCATAATCCACTTTCATCGCATTGACGAGCCTGACTGCTTCAATAAGTTGTATTATCAAAGGGCTCATAAGGCCATCCTCTTAAACCTCGCTCTTTCTTTCACCAGATAATCCATCCTCTCCTTAGTAACTTTGCGGCTGGCTATGCGCTTATTAGTCATAACGGCAAACTGGTACAAGCCTTCCAATATCCTAAACCCATCCTGCGCGCTCAGCTTCTTCAGGTACCGCCGCTTGTGCTCATCTTCGAAGTTATGTACTAAATCCCATCTTCTCTGCTTCATTAGCTATATCTCCCGAATACCACACACGCGTTGTTGCCGCCGAAGGCGTAGGAGTTGTTCAGGGCTATTTTTACGTCTTTCTTTCTCGCCTTGTTCGGGACGCAGTCGATATCGCATTCCGGGTCCGGCGTCTCGTAATTGATGGTCGGCGGAATGACGCTGTCGCGCATGGCAAGACAGCAGGCTATCGCCTCCAACGCGCTTGCGGTGCCCATCGTGTGGCCGAGCATCGATTTTATGGAACTGACCGGCAAATTTTTGGCCCTATCGCCGAATACATCCTTAATCGCCGCTGTTTCGGTCTTGTCGTTCAAGCCCGTGCCTGTGCCGTGGGCTGATATGTAATCGACATCTTCTTTCCTGATGCCGCTATTCTTTATGGCCTTCTCCATCACCTTCGCGACACCCTTTTCGCTCGGTATCGTCATGTTGGAGGCATCACAGCTAAGCCCGTAACCTAAAACTTCCGCGTAGACTTTCACGCCGCGTCTTTTGGCGCTCTCCAGGCTCTCTACCAGAAGCATGGCTCCGCCCTCGCCAAGCATCATCCCTCTTCGATTCTTGTCGAATGGCTGGCCTTTTTCCGGCGCCATCGCGAATAACCGGCTAAACCCCATGAAGGCAAGTTTAGACAAAGGATCGGTTCCGCCGGCAAGCATCATGTCGATCCTGCCGGTCCTTATAAGGTCAAAAGCCAGCCCGATCGAATAGTTGCCCGCCGCGCAGGCGGTCGGTATCACAAAATTATAATTGGTCAATCCGAAAAAGAACGCGACGTTATCCGAAAGATTGTTTACCGGAAAGTTCCTGACGTTCGACGGATAGACGTCGTCTTCGCCCGTTCTCGTCCAGAACTTGTCTATCATCTCTATGGATGGCGCCTCGCCCATCGTAGTGCCGATAATAATACCGATCGATCCCCGCTCATCTTTTTTAAGATTAATATCGCCGTCTTCAAGGGCAAGCTTTGTCGCGGCTATGGCAAGCTGTGAGCCGCGGCCGATAGCTTTGCTTATCGTCTTCGGCATGAAATCCTCGGCTGTGAAATTTTTGATCTCGCCCGCGCGGTGAGTCGGAAATTCCGAAGTGCCGAACCGTTCGACTTCGCCTATTCCGGATTTACCGGCGATCAGGTTCTTCCAGAAATCGTCTTTACCGATACCGATGGATGTTACAACGCCTATTCCGGTTATGACGACTCTCCTATTTGCAGGCAAAGGTCATCTCTCCTTTGGCGACTGTCGCGCCATCGACCGATGCCTCGGTCTCGAAGATGCCGCCAATATGCGTCATCTTTACCGTCTTCACCAATATGTCAAGACGATCTCCCGGAACAACAACTTTGGATAATCGTATCTTTATGTTCGTCACGTAAAATTGCGTCGCGGTGAGATCCTTTATGCTTACTTTCAGCAGGACGCAGGCCGCCTGGGCCATGCCTTCGGCTATCAGCGCGCCCGGGAAGACCGGATTTTCCGGGAAATGGCCGCGGAAGTAATCCTCGTCTATGCTGATATTCTTGTATGCCTTTACGTATTCGCCTTCCTTAATATCTGTGACCCTGTCAAGCATGAGAAATGGAAAGCGCTGAGGTATGAGGCTCTTTATCTCTTCGGTATTAAGCATATTATTTATAAGTATTCCTTCGTCAGATTTATGGTCTCTTTAAGATTTTTTAACTTGCCGAGTTTCTCTTCCGGCACCTGAATCTTGTATTTCTTCTCCATCGCGGCCAGAATCTCAAGCGCCATCATCGAATCCATCCCGAGATCTTCGACGAAATTTGCCTCCAGAGTAATCCTCTTCGGCTCGATCTCGACAATCTTCGCGATGATCTCGCGCAACTCTTTCTCCAAAGTCAAATCGTCTACCTGCGGCATTCGCCTCACCTCCTTATATAGCCAATCCGCCGTCAACTTTAATGACCTGGCCTGTGATATAACCAGACTTATCGCTCGCCAAAAACGAAACGACCTTAGCGACCTCGTCCGGCCTGCCTAATCTGCCGGATGGTATCAACTTCAACAGCGCTTCTTTATTCTTCAGATCTTTCGTCATGTCCGTTTCGATATAGCCGGGCGCGACCGCGTTCACCCTTATATTATAGGAAGCGACCTCTTTGGCAAGCGATTTGGTAAGCCCGACTATGCCGGCCTTGGCGCTCGCGTAATTTACCTGGCGCGGCGTTCCCACAACGCCGGCAACCGACGATATGTTTATGATATTCCCGCTTTTCTGTTTCATCATAGTCACGATGCATGCCTTCGCCATATTGAAATAGCCCGTAAGGTTCGTCTCTATAACGTCGCGCCACTCCGAAGGCTCCATGAACATTAACGCCTTATCTTTTATGATGCCGGCGTTATTGACAAGGATATCGAGGTGTCCGAATTTCTTAAGCGTTTCGTCGATAACACCCTTTGCCTGAGCGTATTCGCGCGAATCGGATTTGACCGCTTCGGCCTCGCCTTTCATCTCCTTAATTTCGTCCAACAATATTGCCGCCGCCTCGGCGCTTTTTAAATATGTAAAGACGACCTTCGCGCCGTTCCGAACGAGATCCAGGACGATCGCGCGTCCGATACCGCGAGAGCCGCCCGTAACTATCGCTGCTCTATTTTTAAGCATATCTTCCTATCGCCAGGCACGAATTCGAGCCGGTCGGGCTGAAAGAGTCTATCAGAATCCTATCGATCTTCGCTTCACGCGCCTCGTTCGGGACGTAGTCGAGGTCACAGCGCCTGTCCGGCTTTTCGTAATTAATCGTCGGCGGAATAAAATTGTATTCTAAAACGCCGATCGATCCGGCCAGATTCATCGCGCCGGAAGCGGAGAACGTCTCGCCGACCATAGATTTTATCGAACTGGCCGGAATTTCCTTAGCCCTATCGCCGAAGACATTCTTAACGGCCACGGTCTCCATCGCGTCGCAGTCCAGCGTCGAATCGGCGCTCGCGCTTATATATCCGATATCGCCTGTCGCAAGGCGCGCGTCTTCGAGGCACGCCTTTATGGCTGCGGCCGCGCCCAGGGCTTTGGGGCTGTAAATATTTTTACTGTCCGGGTCGAACGAAGTGCCGTAACCCAGCACCTCGGCGTAAACGTGAGCCTTCCTGATTTTGGCGTGTTCGAGTTCTTCTAAAATCACGATCGAGGCGCCTTCGCCGAATAGAATCCCGTTCCTGCGCTTGTCAAAGGGGCAATTGACCTCTAACTTCCCGGGCCTGGAACCGGCAAGATGGCCGATCTTGTGAAAACCTTTGTATGTCTGTTCACAGAGCTCCTCCACGCCGCCTGTCAAAACAACTTTATATTCATATAAATTAATCATATTCATCGCGTAGTAGATCGCGTCAATAGCGGAACAGAATCCCGTAGAGATCGTACTGTTAAAACCCTGTATATTGAAACGTATCGATATCTGGCTTGCCGGAGAATTTATGACGGTATTAGGAAAGAGCGCTGGATTGACGGAGCGCGGGCCATCCCGCAGGCCTTCCTTATCAAATTCACTTATCGACCAGACCGAGCCAAGTGTCGATCCCAGGGAAACCCCGAAGAGATCGGTGTCCTCTTCAGTCAAAGGCTGCTTTATTCCGGCGTCATCGAGCGCCAATTTCGAAGCCGAGAGCGCAAGTTTTGTCGACCTATCCAGGTTTCGCAAGCCCTTCATCCCAAGGATTGCCTCCGAATTAAAATCCGTTATCTCGCCCGCAAGCTTACTCCTCAGGTTAGCGGTATCGAACAATGTTACGGGCTTCACCCCTGACCTGCCCGTTTTAAGGGCTTTCCAGAATTCGTCCTTGCCGATGCCGTTCGAGGCAAGAACCCCTATTCCTGTGATTACCACCCTTTTATCCATATATTCTTTATATAGGGTGCTCCATAAACACTAATACCCAGCCTAAGGATATTAGACCGGGTATTATCTGGTACGCTTGTTATTCTCTTTTTCTTCCTGCTCAGTAATCCAGCGGTCTATCGTCGACTTCTTGAACCGCCAGTTGGCGCCAACCTTAAAACATGGAAGCTTCCCGCACTTTGCGTGCTTGTAAATGGTGACGGGCTGCATCCTCAGGTACCTGGCAACCTCCTGAACCGTGAAGACAGTGTCTTCTGGCATACGAGCACCACCTTTTAATATCAGTTATACTTTGTTGGTATGGGCTAATATAGGGTGATACAAAGTATACCCTATAATCCGAGATTGTCAAGCGTTAGGAACTGAATATTTTGGATGGATTATTGCAACTTCTTTAAAATTAATGGGTTAGACGCAATGGCTTTTGCGGCGATTTTGTTGGCGGTAGGCGTAAAATGGCCGTCTAGGTCAAAAAAGAGATGCTCATCCCTGGCTTTTAATAAATCCGGCAGGAGATTTATGCAGGGAATGTTGCTGCGCTTCGCGTAATCCTCCAATATATCGAAGGCATAATAATCGTCGTAGATTTTCCCCTTCTCGAATCCCCAGTATACCCTTCCCTCGCTCCACATGTCCGGCCCAACGTGAATTCCGTAAGGATAGACCACAAGTATCATGGGCGTGCCTCGCTCGCGAAAGAGGTCCCTTATCATGTTCAGATATTTTTCGCACCGCTTAAAGTGAACTTTCACCTGGGGAAGTTTGTCGCGGCCCCTTATCATCAGGTAACCGTCATATTCGATCGGATCCTTCGCCATTTCACCCTTTTTCGCCACGATCAACGCCTTCGCGCGCTTACCCTCAAGTTTCGCCCGGATGTAGCCGCGCAAGCCCAATATCCTTATCTTATCGAAGAGCCTTACGAACTTATTATGGATGAACGAACATGCCTTGCTGTGAAGCCGCATAAAAGCCCACCAGTCGCGTTTTCCGTAGGCGTAAGTCGGGTCGCACCGCAGGATATTTCCGCTTTTATCATAGACAAGGCTCTTCTCGTTTCGCCAATCGTCCGCGAGATCCGAAAAATCAAAGAAGTAGAGGACGATGTCCGGCTCGAATTCCAGGTATTCATCGCGCGCCTTCAGGTAATTGGAAAGCGGCGAGGATCCGCCGATCCCGGCGTTTATCACTTCCACATTCCCGCCCCGTTCCTTAAGGTATTTTTCGACGAGATACGGTATCGTCTCGTCCTCTTCAGCGCCGACGCCGAAGAGGAAGGAATCGCCCATCGCCAATATCCTGATTGTGCCGGGTTTCTTCGAAAGTGCAATATCCTCGCCCCTGAAACCGTAATTATTTATCCGGATAAAGACACTGTACTCATTATTTTTGGGGGCTATCAGACGGAACGAGCTATTCGGCTTAAAGGCGTGGTGGTATTTTTTATTCGGTTCGCCCATGCAATTTTTGAGGCCCCTGTTCTTATCGAACAGGCCGCATATCCTTAGAGAGGCCTCCGCGGCCATGAAAAAAATTATACCTATATATAATATCATTAAAATTCTTTTAGCCATTTCTTTTCGCCTTATGCGCTCTTAATAAATTGTTGTATGCGTCCGAATAATTCGGATCGATTTCCAGCGCCTTCTTAAATAGAGTTATTGCCTCATTAATTCTTCCTGTTTTTGCGTATATAATGCCCAGATTATTGTAAGCCTTTATGTATTTGGGGTCTATCTTTAGTATATTTTTAAAGATATTCTCAGCCTCCTTTTCTCTTCCAACATTGCCATATACAAAGCCAAGATTATTATAAGCTTCAATGAGATCGGGGTCCAGTTCTATCGCTTTTCTGTAGCAGTCTATGGCATTTTCGGTATCCGCGATTTCAGCGTAAACATTGCCAAGCCCATAATAGGCTTCTGTAAAATTCGGGCTAAGGCTGATTGCCTTACGGTACAATATTATTGATTTTTCATTTTCACCCAACCTGTAATAAGCGCCAGCCAGGTTATTATATGATTCCGCGTAAGCCGGATCTATTTCAATCGCTTTCTTGTACTCATCGACGGCTTCCGCTATAGCGCCTTTCTCATAGTAACTGACGCCGAGATTATTGTAATTCATACATAAGTTATCGAGAGAAGCGGCAACAGGAGCTCCGCTATTTATGATTAAAAAAGAAATTATAAGAACGGCAAAATAAGACAAAAATTTCAGATAATTTGAGTTTTTAATAAGAATAAAAAACTCGTGGACTGCGTACGCGCTCATTATAATCAATAGAGGAACGATCGCAAAACGGTATCTTGAACCTACAAAGAACAAAATAACGGAAACGGCATAACCGACGATAAATAGGATTATTAATTGGAGCGCCTCATCTCTCCTTCTCGCGGCAAAGACCAATCCCGTTACCGCAAATGGCGCCATGATTCCGAACGTAAAGAGTGGAAACCGTAATGCAGGAACGAATTTTTTACAAAAATTGAAATTTTCGTTTACCGCGATTTCGGCCTTGTTTAGAAAAAGACGTAATTTTTTAAAGATGAGCAAACTATATTGATAAGGATTGTCTTTTATGAAACGAAGCCCTTTTTGAAACCAATAACCCGAGGCTTCATACGGATCAAGATTCTTTCCTGTTTCGGTCCTTGCCATCTCTATGGATTGCTTGACCTGGGAAATGGGGGCATTGGATATGCCTTTTAACGTCGTGTATGCACCAGTAGCACCGGGATGATTCCCCATATAAAAATTTATCCCGCCATTTGCGGGAAACGGCGAAAGGTGTTTCGAGATTATGTAATTTCTGATTGCAAACGGAGAAACGGCTATCAGTAAACCAGCGATGATAAAAACAAGGCTGATCGTACCCTGTAAAACTTTTTTATTTTTACGGGTGTAAAGCCAGAAAAGAAGGAAAGGTACCAGGAGAATCGCGTTCGCTCTCAGGAGGACAAACAAGCCCAACAAAAACCCGGATAAAATCCATAGGCCTTTCTTCTCACTGCTTTCCGCATATAATAATCCCATGACAAAGCCTGTTAGAAGGAAGCCGGATATGGCAGCTTCCAGGATAAAAGCCGTATAGAAAATCGAAATGCCGTAACAGGCATATATAAAAAATGCCAGTAAGCCTATGGCTTTCTTATTGAATATCTTGACGCATATCAAGTAAAGAAAAATGCCGGTAACCGTGTCAATAATAATCTGACACAACCCCACGGCTATTACGCTGTGCCCAAACAACTTATATATCAGGGCAAGAATAAAGGAATAATACGGATTAACATAGATAGTATCTTTAAATGCTAGGTTGCCTTCGAGGATTTCTCGCGCAAACTTATCATGGTACTGAGAATCGGCGGAGTAAAAGCCGAATACCGGAGTAGATTTGATCTGATCAAGATATATGATCCTTATGCTGAACGAAAGTATTAAAATTCCCAAGAATAACCATATATATTTCTTTTTGTTTGTCATCGGTTTTGGTATATGCTTATCTTTTGCTCTTTAATAAAATATCCAGCTTGGTATTTATTATAGCGGAAAGGACCCTTATGCCGTCCCTTATCTTTTTTACGTTTGACTTGCCGTCTATCCTGCGCGTATGAGAGATCGGCACCTCATCTATTTTATACCCCATGCTCTTTGCCTTTACCAAGATTTCGGCTTCATACCCGAAGTGGTCGCATTTAAGATTTAATGCGCGAAGCTTATCGCTCTTAAACGCCTTGAATCCAGCCATGACGTCATACACTCTATGACCGGCGAATACAGATGCCGCCAACGACATCGCCCAGTTGCCGAATAAGCTTAAACATGAAATAGACCCTTTTTCCACCTTGCCGCCTTTGAATCGCGAACCAAAGACTATATCGTTTCCACCGATAAGGGATTCTAACAGAAGCGGTATGTCCGAGGGCTGAAATTGGTGGTCCGCATCTATTTGAACAACATACTTGCCCGTTACATAAGGTATTGCCTCTCTAAAAGCCGCGCCCTTTCCCCGATTGGGCTTATAGGAAATAACTTTTACGCCTAGGCTTCCGGCAACTTCGGCAGTACTGTCGCTTGAGCCATCATCAACGACTATTATCTCAAGATTGTATCCGTCCAGCTCTTTTAGGTGGTTAATGATATGCGGAAGATTTTTTTCTTCGTTGTAAGCGGGGATAATTATCGTTATTGTTTCCACTCAATAGCTTTTTCACTACAATTTATACTTATCGAGTTCCGCGATGATGGGCCTCAGTTCGTCATCGACCCTGTCCGCGGTGGAGCTGATCCTTGAAGGGTCCTGATGTTTTTCTCTGGCCAGGTCTTTAAGGCTGTTCAATTCCGCTAACACCTTGTCCATCTGCGACCTCTGGCGCTGGAAGCTTGCCCTGAGCGCTCCGGCGGCATTGTTTATCCCGTCGGCCAGGCTTATGAGCTCATCGCCGCTTCTTAATGTTATTCTCGACGTCAGGTCGCCCGCCGTCATATTCTTTAAGAACGTCTCCATCCTGAATATCGGGCCGGCTATCTTATGAGATAAGAGTATGCCGATGAGCGCCATAAACGGCGATATTAAGAGGACGCTCAAGCATATTCTGAAGTTCACAATTTTAACGATCGATACGAGCCTGCCCTGCGGATAGACGCTGGCAAGTTTCTCCCCCAGGTTGATCATCATCGTATAATAGACCACATAAGAACATAAAACCGCTGTCAGGAACGTCAGCGCGAGTATCAGGCCTACGTATTTTAACTGAAACTTTTTTTGAACCAGGTACTGCGTTCTTTTAAATTTCGGCCTTGCCGTTTCATTTGCCATGGTCAGTCTTCGTCGATTGGCCGTCTATGGCGGTTATGAGGTCGCCTTTTTTGATTCCGGCGCGAAACGCCGGGCTATATTCCTTCACCCCGGCAACCGTAAGGCCGTAGAATTCCATCGATAATGACATTCCTGTCGCGTTCCCCCAATCCAGCTTTACGTCGAATACCCGCTCTACCGTGATCTTCAGTTCCAGCGACGGTTTGTCGAGAAGTATATCCCTGACTTCGGCCGGCGAAAGATAACCCGTAAGCCTCGCCCACACCGCTATGAGTTTATCGCCTTTCTTTATACCGGCTTCGGCCGCCGGCGATTTCAGCTGGACGCTGTCGACCACGGGAAGCCCGGATTCCGTTGTAATCGTTATCCCGACAGTCTTTTTAAGGGTTTCAGCGGCTTTCTTTTCCTTCTCCTCGTCGGTGGGCATCGTTGGGACTACTGCGCCGTAATTTTCTATAGCCTCGCGTTTCCTTACGTCCTCCTCTTTCTGCACCTGTTCCTTCCGGAAAAGATAACCCTGTAAAAATACCACGCCGTCCATGGCTGCCTTTGACTTCGGATTCAATTTTAACGCCTTATCGTAATATACAAAAGCCTTCAGGTAATCTTTTCTCTCCCGGGACTGTTCCGCGAGTTTTATGAGATTATCCTCTTCGCTGTCGAAATAAAGCTCCTTGACATTCGACTTGATCAGGGTGATTTCGCCGTCCACCGTGGAAAGGACGATCCTGTCCCTGTAATCTTCGACCACTATTCCCCTCACCTCTTTACCGTCTTCGGTGTAGACGGTATCGGCGTATAATTCAGTAACCAGTAACCAGAAACCAGAAACCAGAAATAAAAAAATAGAGAATATCGATCTCATAAAAATCCTAATATTTAAAAGCCTTTTTCGCCTCGTCGTAAACTACCTTCAGCGGAACGTTCTTACTTCTCGCTATTTTTACGCATTCATCATATTCAGGCGTTGCCGTGAAGGCGCCTTTAGGCAGGCGCGCCAATTTAACCGGTACAACGCCGTATTTCGTCTTAACGGTGGTAAATTTCCGCTCGAGCACAA
This sequence comes from Candidatus Omnitrophota bacterium, assembly GCA_026387115.1. GTDB lineage: Bacteria > Omnitrophota > Gorgyraeia > 2-01-FULL-45-10 > 2-01-FULL-45-10 > JAPLMI01. The sequence goes on from JAPLMI010000210.1 coordinate 23,274, forward strand.
ACCTGTCGGCATCGTATACCCGCAGACCTATCGTCGTCGTCTCGCTGAATATCACAGACGAGAGGTTATTCAAATCTTCTGGCCTTGCCAAAACCGTAAGTAGAAATGCCGGCCGCGACTTCTTCATCTGGACGGAAGTGGTATAGGCGTCCAGCGCGCCTTCCTTAAAAAATTTTTCAAAAAGATATTCGAAATTCTGCGGATTCATGTCGTCGATATTCGTCTCTATGACGGATACCCTGTCTTCCGCGAAGGCGGGCCGAACCTCGCCGATGAAAACCCTCAGCATGTTGGGCCGCTCGTTCAATTCTCTGGATCCGGCGCCGTAGCCTATTTTATCGATCTCCATCCGCGGCATGCGGCCGAAGCCTTTTGAAAGCGTTTTAAGGATACCCGCCCCTGTCGGCGTTACCAGCTCCGCGTCAATTTCTGAAATCTCCACGGGAACGCCTTTTAAAAGTTCGAGGCTCGCGGGAGACGGGATCGGCAATACACCGTGCCTCGCCTTTACAAAACTCCTTCCCATGCTGATATCGGAAGCGTAGATACCGTCTATGCCCAGTTCGTCGATCGCTATGCCGGCGCCGACGATATCAACGATAGAATCCGTATCGCCGAGCTCGTGAAGATGATCCTTCTCCTTAGACCTTACACCGTGGACCTTTGCCTCAGCTTCCGCGATGTTGGTAAATATGGACCCCGCGATATTTTTCACTCTGTTACTGAGTGAGCTTCTACCGATAATAGATAAAATCTCTCTTTTTGTTCGGCCCTCGGCCGGGCTGTCGGTTATGCAGTCGAATTTTGTTCCGGCGATCTCATGGCGCTTCACCCTGGACTTCTTTAATCTGTACCCTTTCATCTTAAGCTTCGAAAGTTCCTTCGATAGTTTTCCGAAGCTTAAACCCGCGTCGAGAAACGCCCCTACCGTCATGTCGCCGGATATTCCCGAGAAACAGTCGAGATATGCTATTCTCATAAAATGTTAATTAATTATTTATCATGCTCGCGAAGTACGCCGCGCCGAAACCGTTGTCTATATTCACGACCGCGACGCCCGGCGAGCAGCAGTTCATCATCGTTAAAAGCGGCGCCAGCCCCTTAAAGCTTGCGCCGTATCCGACGCTCGTCGGAACCGCGATGACAGGCTTTGAGACGAGCCCGCTCACAACGCTCGCGAGCGC
>JAPLMI010000189.1 GCA_026387115.1 Candidatus Omnitrophota bacterium
GGAGCCGGAAGAACAAAATAGGACCGGTGAAGGCCAGCAGCAGAATGAAAAGTCGGGCGGCGGGTTGGAGGGCTATCAGTCTCCGGAGCCACAGGAAGGGCGCGAGATGTCGGAACAGGAAGCCAAGATGATGCTCGAGGGCTATAAGGGTGAAGAGGCCACCGGAAGGGCGGTCCGCATGAGGAAGAGGGTAATTGACCTTCCCGAACCCGCAAAGGATTGGTAAAATTTTTCGATCTCGAAAGGAATCCCTTTTCGGGATTGTGCTATTTGAAAGACGTGGTTGGTTACGAGTCTCTCGGGGGATTCCTTCAACGGGAGTCGAAAAATTTTCCGGGAGGAATGAGCTGTAAAACCTAAAACTCGCTTATGTGAGCACAATGAAAATTTTAGGTCTTTTGTGAGAAGAAAAACGGTTTTTATTTAAGAATTTTTTCATAATAAAAGAGCCGAGGATGTCCGCGAGAGTAGTAGATAATGGTATAATCATAGATACGGTAGGCGGTATCCGCCGAAGGCGGATATGAGCCCGGATCAACGTTTGCGAAGCAAACGCCGGCCGAGTTCCGAGGCTCCCGTTTTTCGACGAACAAAAGACCGACACAGTAGTTAGATAAGATGTGAAAAATTTTCCATATAAGCAATTTTGCATATTTGTGCGAACATAACGAGTTTTAGGTTTTGAGAATAATTATGACGAAGAAATTTAAAATTATTACGCTCATCTGCCTGATTTTATGTTCGGCGGCGAATATCGTTTTTGCCGCCGATATAAAGTTCGAGGTAAGCCTCGACAAAGACAAGATAGCGATCGGCGAGACTGCGCAGCTGGGGCTTTCGTTCCAGGGCACCCAGAGCATGCCGGCGCCCGATATAGGGAATATCGCCGGGCTTGAAGTGCGGTATATCGGCCCATCGACGATGATGACGGTCATAAACGGCCAGGTATCGAGCTCCGTGACGCACATGTACACCATACTTCCGCTCAGAGTCGGAAAATTTCAGCTCGGCCCTTTCTCGTTTAAGTATAAGGGAAACAATTATACATCCGGCATGGCATTTCTGGACGTGAGCACCGAGAGGGTTGCGCCAAAAGAAGCCGCGCCGGAGGCGATTCTGGAGAAGATGAACCTGGAGGACAGGCTCTTCGTCACGCTGGAAATCGGTAAGCAAACCGCGTTCGTCAACGAACTTATACCGGTAAAGGTAAAATTTTATGTATACAGGCTGAATGTGAGCGATATCCAGCTGCCGGTATTCAGCCAGGAGGGATTTTCGAAGATAGAGTTTAAAGAACCGAAACAGTACAGAGAGAATTTAAACGGCACCATTTACGAAGTGCTGGAATTTGCGACCAACATATTCGGAACCCGCCCCGGAGACTATAAGATCGGCCCTGCCAAGATCAAGTGCAACCTCGTAGTGAGAAGAAAGGCGGCGCGCTCCTCGATGGACGACATGTTCGACGAAGACCGGTCGGCGAGAGATTCCTTCTTCGACGATTTCCTTGCGCGATACGAAAAACACCCGCTTGAGTTAAAGAGCCAGGAAGCCGCCCTTATAGTATCGCCGCTTCCACAGGAAGGAAGGCCGGCCGACTTTAAGGGCGCGGTGGGCGATTACCAGTTCATATACAAGGCAAGCCCTGTCACGGTGAAGACAGGCGACCCCGTAACGGTGCGTATGTCGATCAACGGAACGGGTAATTTTAATACAGTATTAGAGCCCAGGATGGACGGCATAGAGGGTTTCAAGGTGTATGAACCCGAAGTGAAGACCGAAGGTAATTCCAAAGAGTTCACCCAGGTTTTAATACCGGAATCGACCGCCTGCACCGAGACACCCCGGGCCACCTTCGTATATTTTGACCCCGGCAGGAAACAGTACATCACGATAGCCCAGGGCCCCATCCCGATACAGGTCGAGAAAGGTAAGGAGGAATCCTCGCGCGTTATAGGCCCGGCCGCGGCCGCGGAGAAGGCGGAGGAGAGCGAAAGGGAAGATCTGGGGCGCGATATAGTCTACATAAAAGAATCGCCCGGCAGGTGGGCCGCGAAAGGCCATGATATATACAGGGCCAGGACATTTCTTCTGGTCGTCGCAATACCGCTCGTATTCCTGCTTTCGACATATCTTATTCAGAAGAGGATCCGAAAAATAAAGACGGACACCGTATACGCCTCGCGCCTGAATGCCTTGAAAGCGGCAAAAGGCGGGATGAAGAGGCTTAAAGAAGAGCAAAATTCCGAAGATCCAAAAATATTTTATGAGGCGTTGTTCAAGACCCTGCATGAGTATCTGGGAAACAGGCTGTATATGCCTACCGCGGGAATAACGTTCGACGAGGTGAAGCGCGCGCTCATGGCCAAAGAGGTAGATATGGACATAATAAGGAAGGTCAGGAACCTCTTCGACGCATGCGACGAGGCAAGGTTCGCGTTCCTGAAGACCGGGCGCTTGAAGATGCGCGATGACATGAAAGAGCTGGAAGATATAATCAGATACCTGGAGCGTAAGCGCATATGATGAAAAAAATCTTTTTAATAATATGCACTCTGATAAATCTTGCGGCTATCCACTCATTCTGCGACGACCAAAAGAAGGGCGATCCCAATCAGCTTTTTTATAACGCCAACAGCCTGTATGAGAGAAGGGATTACGAGAAGGCGGCCGCCGAGTATCTGAAGATATTGGATTTTGGGGTAGAGAGTCCCGGCCTCTACTATAATATAGGCAACAGCTATTTTAAATTAGGCCGTCTCGGACGCGCGATATTATATTACGAACGCGCAAAAAGGCTGTCCCCTCAGGACGCAGACCTCAAATCTAACCTTGCTTATGCCAGATCGTTCGTCGGCAGCTCTTCTTCCGGAGCGCAGGATTGGGGCATGATCGCGAAATTGGTCGCAAGTGCCCGTTTCGAGGATTTCAACCTGAACGCCATAGCCATAGCGGCGCTCGTCATCTATCTTGTAGTTATAGGGCTGCAGGTTTTATTCTTTTTCAACAGCCTCGTCGCAAAAAAGGTCATGGCTTTATATATCATGGTCCTGGCCGTATTCATAGTAAGCGTTTCCGCGTTTGGCTTGAGATTTTACAACGAGGAGGTTTTGAGGCACGGGGTGGTGGTCGAGAAAGAGGTCGATTGCAAATATGAGCCGATCGACAAAGCCATGACCTATTACAAACTCCAGGAGGGCGACGAAGTAATCATCTTAAATACCAGAAGCGGATGGAGCCAAATAAAAAGGCCCGATGGTAAGATCGGATGGGTCGTCGCGGATTCAGCAGAGGAGATCTAGCAGGTTAAAATAATTTTAAAAAAAACTTGACAGAAGAAGATTTTTTGCTATAATATACCAACTTTAGAAATTTTAATATAAATACAGCATAACACCACCATTGACGAGTTTAATAAGCATAACAACTCTGATGCGGAGTTTTTTTTGTCTTTTTATTGAGCCGCTACGTACAAATAGCGGCTGCAGTAGCTCAGTCGGTAGAGCACATCCTTGGTAAGGATGAGGTCATCGGTTCAATCCCGATCTGCAGCTCCAGTTTTGCTTTGCAAAACTGATCCTGAGCGAGCCATGAAGCGCGACTAAGAGGAGCGCTTCAGGCGAAGCGAAGGACCTAAAGCGGAAAGATTATCGAATTGAGCGGAAGAGTGAAAAAATAGCGGAAAAAGGTCCTTCGGCTGCTCCTATTCGTCGCAGCCTCAGGATCAATTTTGCTTCGCAAAATTAGGAGGGAACATGGCAAAGGAAACCTTTGTAAGAAGTAAGCCGCACGTGAACATCGGCACCATCGGCCACATCGACCACGGAAAGACGACTTTAACGGCAGCCATCCTCGCAGCCCTGGCTAAAAAAGGCAGGGCCCAGGTGAAGAGTTACGCCGATATCGCGAAAGGCGGCACCGTAAGAGACGAGACCAAGACCGTAACGATAGCCGTCGCCCACGTCGAATACGAGACGGACAAGCGCCACTACGCCCACATCGACTGCCCGGGACACGCCGACTACATCAAGAATATGATAACCGGAGCC
>JAPLMI010000020.1 GCA_026387115.1 Candidatus Omnitrophota bacterium
GCCTGAGAGCCCTGGCTATCGACTTTGCTATCTGTGAGACTTCCAGCGTGTGGGTGAGCCTCGTACGGTAGTAATCTCCTTAGTGGTTAACAAACACTTGAGTCTTGTATTCGAGGCGCCGGAAGGCAGTCGAATATATGATCCTGTCTTTGTCGCGCTGGTAGCAGGACCTGTAGTCATGCTCCTCTTCTTTATGGCACCGGCCTTTGGTGAGCTTAGACTTCTGGGCGTAAGGCGCCAGAAACTCCTCTTTTTTTTCCAGGTCTTTTCGTTTCTGCATTATTTTACCTTCAAGAGCCGGTACATTGCCTCCAACGATTCCGAGACGACCTTTGTGTCCGCGGTGATCGGCATGAAATTCGTGTCGCCCGCCCACCTGGGCACTATATGAATGTGGACATGTCCCGCAAAACCAGCGCCGCCGATCCTGCCGAGGTTTATTCCTATATTGTAGCCGTGCGGCTTTAACTTTTTATCGATGAGGGATTTTATCCTATTCAACAGTTTGAAGATGCCGAGCAGTTCGACGTCGGAGAGCTGCTCGAGGCTCTTTACGTGCCTGTAGGGCGCTACCATGACATGGCCGTTATTATAAGGATAGAGATTGAGCATGGCAAACGCGAGTTTCGAACGGCAGATTATATATTTCCTCTTATCGCCGGCGGATCCGCGGGGCTTCTCGCAGAATATGCATCTCTTGCGCTTCCTCATGTAAATATATTTACTCCTCCACGGCGCCCATAGTTTATCCATTCTAACCTCGTTTTTCGGTTTCAAGTTTCGCTATCGCGTCTTCGAAGAACGGCCTAGCGAACTCTGTCGGCCACGTCCTCTCCTCGAAGGACCTGTCCTTTACCATCTTCAAGAAATTTTTGAACTCCTCGTGATAGCTGCCGTATATATGGAAGCTATCGCTGATATCGACGTAACGCCCCACCGTGACCTCGAAGCCGCCAAGCGTCGAAATTTTTTCCGCCATGGTCCTCTGCAAATCCGTGAGCGCGAATATGTTCATGAAGCTCGCTTTGTAAGCGTCGCGCGAGCGCCAGTGCGTATTCATGTCGAGCGTGTATTTGTCGTCACCCAGCCTTACGAGCCTCGCCCAGATCCTCTGCAGGCACGGAGGGTCGTCTGTGACCGGGTCCGACTTCGGATTCCACGTTATGCCCTGGGCGCGGCGGGAATACGGGGTTTGGGCAAGTTTTTTAATGATATAATCGATCTGGTCTATCGACTCACCTTCCATATTGTAATTTGTCAACCTCTGGTGATATGTATAAGTCCATTTTCCTTCTTCGGGCTTTATCCAATGGTCGTGTATGCCGAGCACTACTTCCTGGCGGTATACCTCAAGGTCCTCCAGCCCGCCGGGGAAAGCCCTGTGTATGCGCGGCTCCTTCATCGGCTCGTTAACGACCATGATCATCGTGCAATCCTTACTTAGCGGGTCGCCCTTCTTATCGTATTCAGTTTTTATGTCCAACCCGTCCTTCCAGGCGGCAAGGACCGCCTTCTCCCATGCTTCCGGCAGGGTTTGGCCTGCGACTTTAATTACCGGTATATCTCTCATATAGTTATTATTTTTCCTTCTATCTTCTTGTCCGTAACCTCTAAGATACCGTAAGAATTAGTGTTGGCGAATACTTTATCGGTCGGACTGCCCGGGTTAAAAAATAAAATACCATCCTTCATGATATTTATGGAGGCGTGCGAATGGCCAAAGACTATCGCATCCACACCTTTAAACTCGGATTTTACGGTATCGATAAGGTCTGCCGAGGCGCCGTAACCGTGTATGAGGCCGATCTTGAAGCCGCCGACTTCGATGACCTCTTTCTGGTTGAGGATATTATGGAGAAGGCTTGCGTCCATATTTCCGTAAACAGCCGTTGTGGGCCGCAGGCCCTTCAGCTTATCGAGCACGTCTTTCTCCACGAAATCGCCGGCATGTAAAATCATGTCGACGCCCTCGATCGCGTCATAGACCTCCCCGGGGAGGTCGTGCGAGGACCTGGGAATATGGGTATCTGACAGGACCAGGATCTTCATCTAGAGGGCCACCATCCTCTTCTTGTTATAGTAACCGAATAATCTGTTCACCGTAGAGGCGTCCCAGATCGATATCTTGAGTTCCTTGGCGAGCAATTTCGCGTTTTAATCGATGCCTCTTAACGGCACTATAATTTTATTGGATATTTTTTCGACTACCCCCTTCGTATTCTTAATATAATTTATGACATCGCTTTCGGTCGCGTAGGATTCAAAAGCCTGAACTATCCAGGAATTGCCGCGGCGAGATGCCGCCAGGATCTCTTTCGAATCTTGCGTATTCTTCACCTCTACCTTTGTGAAGTGAGGAAGCCTGATATTCTTTGACTCTATAGAAACGAGTTCGTTGGAGAACGCGTTGAAAAGATCAGCGAGCCTCGCCGAGGAAGTCTTTTCGCAAGACTCTTCCTCGAACGCCGAGATATATGACCTTATCTCCCGGGAGAACAGTTTCATCCTGTCGAATGTCCCGTCTACGAGAAGCTGCCTTCTTCGCTGATAGACATGTTTAAGCCAGAACGCCAGCATCACATCGTCGATCTCGTAGAATACGCCGTTCTTCGATACAAGCCCCAGTTCCGAGAGGCGCAAAAGGCCTTTGGCAACTTCAACCTGTTTACTCTTTATCGCGCGCGCTATATCGGTGCGTTTGTTCCGCCCGTCGGCTATAGATATGAGGATGGACATGTAGCTGTCCCTTGTTTTGGTGTCTAACAGGCTTAATAGATAATTAAACAGATATTGATGGATAAGGCCGTTCGCGCTATAGACGAGTTCCAGTATGGCATCCGCGACAGAATTCCCGTCCAGGCTGCCTGACAATTTTTCAGCGGAGAGCTCCTTGGCCCGGGCCGATAATCGGTCGAGATAGAAAGGATTGCCGTCGGTAAAGGCTATGAAGAATTTCTTGAGCGAGTCGTTGATCTCGAAGCCGGCAAACCGTATATCCAGGAATTGACGCGATGTGGCGAGGTCGAAGTTCTGGACCTTAACCACCTCAAAGTTGCCGAACAGGAGTGAGAGCTTTTCCGATATTATCTTCTTTATCGCCTCGTTCCTGGAGCTGGAAACGATATACATCGTGTCCTTCTGGACCATTATCACTTTGCCGAAGCCCAGGAACGGGTTCTTTATACCGAGCGCCTCGAGGTTGTCGAATTCATCCAGGATCACCACGCACGAGTAACCGGCCTCGCCTTTCAGGACCGACGTCAGGGCGAGCAGGCCGAGGTATGCCTCGTCGAATTCGCCGCGGTCCATCGACGCGTTTACCTGTTTAATGGCATGGGCGGTCTTGGGAAGCGTCTTAGCGGCCTTGTCGATAAGCATCTCCATATCGACATCCGATTCCTCGCCCAGCCTATGGAGGGAATTGTACAAAAGGGTCGCGATGAACTTATCGGCAAATGACCTGAAATCCTCCTTAACCACCTCGACATATATAGGTATGAAGCCCTCTTCCCTGACTGTGCGCAGGAAGTGAAGTATTATTGAGGACTTTCCGGCAAGGCTCGGGCCCGTCAGGGCGACGTTCTGCCTGTATCCTTCTTTGAGGGCCGAGACGCGCTTATTCAAAAGCTCGAGCACATCCTCTCTTCCGAAAAACTTTTCGCCCACCACCGGTTCGCTGAACATAATTTTTTCCTAACGCGGTAAATAATATAGCGGATTTTGCGGCTCGCCGTCTTTGCGGACCTCAAAATGGAGGCTCGGTTCTTTCGCCCTGCCGGTCCTTCCCGCCCTCGCTATCGTTTCATGCCGCGCCACGCTTGCGCCTACATTTACCAAGATATCCGAGTTGTATGAATAGACGGTTTGCAATCCTTCGCCGTGGTCTATTATAATCGTTTTGCCGAACCCTTTCAAATGGGAATCGCAATAAACAACCCTGCCGGACCTCGCGGCCAAGACACTTGATCCTTCACGCACCCTTATGTCTATGCCTTTATTGATGACGTTATCTACTTTTGAGCCGAATGGCGCCAGAATAGAGCCCCTGACAGGCCAGGCAAAGTATTCTTTATAATGAATAACGCCTGCCTGGGTTGCAACGGGTACCCCTGCTGAAGGAAGAGGCGCCGGCGCCGTCGCACAGCCTGCGGTCATTGTTACAAATAATATTGTTAATAAAAGTTTCATAATTTTAAGGTCCTTCGGATGCTCGAAAAGGTCCTTCAGCCGCTCCTATTCGTCGCGGCTTCAGGATCAAACTTTGCTTTGCAAAGTTTGGAGCGAGCGAGGGGAATCGAACCCCCGTGGCCAGCTTGGGAAGCTGGTATTCTACCATTGAACTACGCTCGCATTCATGGCGAAGACGGATCAAAATTTTGTCATCCTCCTGAAATTATTGAGCCTACACCCGACTTTACACTATTCATGGCGAAATCTCGCCGAAGCCTAACTAGACTATACATATCCACTGGCGAAGGCGGATTAAAATTTCGTCATTTTCCTGAAATTATTGTATCTCGCGTTTATATCACTGAACGATATCTTTAAAAGTTTATTGATACTGAAATCTTCCACCACAAATGAAGCGAGAATGCTGCCGTATATTACACTCTTCCTTATGACCGCGTCGTTGAAGCGCCCGGCCCTGCTTAAATATCCCATTACACCTCCTGCAAACGTATCACCTGCGCCTGTCGGATCATATACGTCTTCCAGCGGGTAGGCAGGCGCGATAAAATGGGATGTCTTAGAATAATATATAACGCCATGCTCACCTTTTTTTATGACTACGGCCTTTGGGCCGTCCGATATTATTGCCTTTGCCGCTTTAAATAGATTGGCCTCGCCTGTAAACTGCCTTGCCTCAGCGTCATTCAACAGGAACATATCAACTTTATTAAGAAATTTTTTCAACGATTTTTTTTTGCTTGATATCCAATGGTTCATTGAATCGCATGCAACAAGCCTTGGCTTATTTATCTGTTTCAATACGCTGTCCTGCAAATCCGGATCGATATTTGCGAGAAAAACAAACCGTGAGTTTCTTAAACCTTCGGGAATTCGCGGCGCGAAATCCCGAAATACATTGAGATGCGTAGCGAGTGTATGGGCAACGTTCAAATCATATTCATACCGCCCTTCCCACCTGAATGTCTTTCCTTTGCTGACAATGAGTCCCTCGGTCCCTATGCCTCTGGACTTAAGCATTTTTACATATCTTTTTGGAAAATCCTCACCGACAGTGGCAATTATATCTACCTTGTCAAAAAACGAAGCCGCAATGGAGAAAAAAGTCGCGGATCCGCCCAGCACACCGCGTTTCTTTCCGAACGGTGTTTCTACCGAA
>JAPLMI010000022.1 GCA_026387115.1 Candidatus Omnitrophota bacterium
GCTCCTCGTCCATCCCGACGAATTGAAGCGGATATGGCTCATGAGGAAGGTTTTGAACGACCTCAACACCGATGAGGCGATGCAGTTATTGATCGAAAAACTCGCGAAGTCGAAGACGAACGCCGAGTTTTTGATGAGCATGAACAAGTAAAAAAAAGGGAGAGGAGAAAATGAAAGAGAAGATCCATCCGGAGTATAAAGAGACGACGATAGTGTGTGTCTGCGGCGAGGTGATACACACCCGCTCGACAAGGGCGAATATCCACGTCGATATCTGCTCGAAATGCCATCCGTTCTTTACCGGAAGACAGAAACTGGTTGACTCGGCAGGACGCGTCGAGAAGTTTGCCAAACGCTACGCCGGCAAAGTGAAGGCCAAATCCAAAAAGAAGGAAGAGGCGCCGGCCGAATCGCCGGAAGAGAAAAAGCCGGAATAAGATGATCGATAAGATATTCGAAGAGAAGAAGAGACGGTACGACAAACTTCATGAGCTCCTGGCCGACCCGAAAGCGATCGCCAACACGAGCGAGTACCACGGCTACGCGAAAGAGCTTGCGGACCTCACTCCGCTCGTTCAAAGCTATAACAATTATCTTAAACTCTCGCGGGACCTTATGGATATGGAGAAAGTCTTGTCCGAGAAAACGCATGATAAGGAATTTTTGGTGCTTGCCGAGGAGGAAAGGCATAAACTTAAATCCGCGCTCGAAAATTCCAAGCACAGGCTGGAAGAGTTGTTGTTGGAAAAAGAGACGGTGAGCGATAAAGATATAATACTCGAGATAAGGGCGGGCACCGGCGGGCTTGAGGCGAGCCTATTCGCCGCGGACCTCTTAAGGATGTATTCTAAATACGCCGTCAAAAACGGCTGGAGGCTCGAACTTATAGATTCAAGCGCTACCGAAAAGGGCGGATACAAGGAAGTGATATGCGCGATCTCCGGCAAGGGCGTTTACGGAAAACTTAAGTTTGAGAGCGGCACGCACAGGGTCCAACGCGTTCCCGATACGGAAGCGAGCGGCAGGATCCACACTTCGGCGGCGACGGTGGCGGTATTACCGGAGGCCAAAGATGTCGAGATAGATATCAAGACGGAAGATCTGAGGATAGATGTTTTCAGGGCGGGCGGAAAGGGCGGCCAGGGTGTCAATAGAACAGACTCAGCCGTTCGCCTTACGCACCTGCCGACGGGAATAGTGGTAACCTGCCAGGACGAAAGGTCACAACTGAAGAATAAGGCCAAGGCCATGCGGGTTTTAAGGGCCAGGCTTTTTGACATGAAGAAGACCGCGCAGGATTCAAGGATTGCCGAGTCGCGCAGGGCGCAGGTCGGTTCAGGCGACCGCTCGGAAAAGATCAGGACCTATAATTTTCCCGACAGGCGTATCACCGACCACAGGATCGGCCTTACGGTCCATAATCTGGAGGAGGTCCTTGAGGGCGAGCTGGATGAGATCGTCGACGCGCTGAAGATTGAAGATAAGAAATTAAGATTAAGGGCGGCGGCATAATGACGAAGACGATAGAACCGCATACACCCATACAATATGTTATCGGCCACACAGAATTTTGCGGGATGGAGTTTCTGGTAGATGACCGCGTTTTGATTCCGCGGCCGGAGACAGAGCTTTTAGTAGAAGAGGTGAGGCGTTTAGTCCATGGTTCATTGTCCATGGTCCATTGTCCATGCATTTTAGACTTATGTACAGGCTCCGGCAATATCGCAATTGCGTTGACAAAAACGCTGCCCGACTGTAAAATGATCGCCTCCGATATTTCGGAAGAAGCACTTGTGTTGGCAAAGTTAAACGCTTCAAAACTTGGCGCCGGATATAACATAGAATTTGTTTCGAGCGACCTTTTCAATAAGATTAGAGGAAGATATGATATTATTGTTTCTAATCCGCCGTATATCGCGGGATTTGAGTTCGAAACGCTCCAGAAAGAGGTGTTGAAGGAACCGCGGTTGGCGTTCGACGGCGGGGAGGACGGTTTAGATTTTTACAGAAGGATCATCCAAGATGCTCCTCGGTACTTAAATAGCGGCGGATATTTAGTGTTCGAGATAGGTTTCGGACAGGCCGGTGAGATTGGGAAGATTATTGAGAGCGCAGGAGCATTTAAAGTTACGGATATAAAGAAAGAT
>JAPLMI010000008.1 GCA_026387115.1 Candidatus Omnitrophota bacterium
ATTGCGGCTTCATAAAAGATGACGAACTTTCGCATGCCGAAGAACATTCTATCGAGGTCCAGCTTCCAATTTTACAATATCTGAATAAAAATTTTAAATTCGTCCCGATCGTGATCTCTTACGCGGACCTCGATGTATATAGGCAGATCGGTAAGGCGCTGGCAAAATCGGTAAAGGATCTGAATCTGGAAAAAGATATAACGATAATCGCCTCAAGCGACATGACGCATTATGAACCGCAAGACGCCGCCAAGAAGAAAGACTCCGCGGCGATAGAGGCGATATTGAAGCTCGATGAAAAGGAATTGTTCGAGAAGGTTTCTTCGATGGGCATTACGATGTGCGGATACGGCCCGGTCCTGATCATGATAGCCGCTTCAAAGGCGCTCGGCGCAAAGAATGCCAAACTTGTAAAATACGCTACGAGCGGCGATGTCTCGGGCGACTATTCGTCCGTCGTAGGATATGCCGGCATAACTATCTCATAGAGGAGAAACTGATGTTATTTGATCTACGCCGCAGAAAAAGAAAAGTGACCCTGGTACTCGGCGGAGGATCCGCCCGGGGAGTAGCCCATATAGGCGTATTGAGCGTCCTGGAACGCGAAAAGATCCCGATAGCGGGTATAATCGGGACGAGCATGGGTTCGCTGGTAGGGGCCGCGTATTCGGTCGGCCAATCGATCCGGGAGATGGAGGAGAAGGCGTACAAGTTCACGGCAAATATGCTTCTCGACCCTACGATCCCGAGGATAGGGCTTTTGGCAGGCGATAAACTTGAGGCGTCGATAAGGGACCTGATCAAGGATAAGGGGTTTGGGGACTGCAGGATACCGGTGGCTGTGGTCACGACCGATATCCAGACCGGCGAAGAAATCGTCTATACCAGCGGAGACCTTATCAAGGTGATACGCGCAAGCTGCTCATGGCCCGGCATATTCAATCCGGTAAGGGTCGACGGAAAACTCTTGGTGGACGGCGGCATAAAGAACAGCGTCCCCACGAAGATCGCAAGGGCCCAGAATGCCGACTACATACTGGCGGTCGACGTCGGTTTCTGCGTAAAGAAGGGAGGGATCAAGAATATATTTCAGATGATACTCCAGTCATTCCAGATAACCGGAGAGGAATTGAACAAATATCAGTCGCTCGAAGCCGACCTTGTGATAAAGGTCGACTTGGGCGACCTCGACCAGGTGGCGTTCGAAAGAAGCCGTGAGGCCATAGAGAAGGGCGAACAGGCCGCGGAATTGATGATAGGCCGATTGAAAAAAGATATAGGATTATAATATATGTCGATCAACATTTTATTAATCGCTATCCTATTTGTCCTGGGGTTTGCCGTCTTTTACCTCATAATAAGGACGAGGGACATCGCCGAGCACATAGGGCAGTTAAATGAGAAACTCCCGATATCCGATGAGATGAGGCGCCAGGCATCAAGCACCATGGAAAGCCTGAATGAAAGGATCGGGAGCCTCAACCAGAAAGCGCAGGTTATCAGGGATGTGATGAACGAGATCACGTCGTTACGCAACCTTTTCATCATGCCGAAGGGCGCGGGCTCGGCCGGCGAACGGCTGCTGGAAAAGGCCCTGCACGATGTCCTGCCGAGCGATATGTACCGGACACAGGTTCGTTTGAGTTCCGGCACGGTAGACTTCGTGATAAAATTCAAGGACTACATGGTCCCTGTCGACTCAAAGCTGTCGCTCGAAGATTTCAACAAAATGCTGTCCGCTAATGATGAGGCACTTAAGCGGAGCCACTGGAAGTCGTTTTCCGCCGCCGTCAAGAAACGGATAGACGAAACCTCAAAATACATACTCCCCGATGAAAAGACGACGGACTTCGCCCTTATGTATATAGCGTCCGAGAGCGTATATTATGAGGCCTTCGTCAAAAACACGCAGTTCGGCGAAGATAACACGCTCGTGGACTACGCTATTCGCAAGAAGGTCTACCCGACCTCGCCCCAGACGATATACCCATACCTTATGACGATATTGCAGGGCATGAAGGCGCTCAAGATCGAGGAGAACGCCAAAGAGATACTCGGCAAGGTCACGGGCTTGAGGAACGACTACGAGAGGTTCAAGTCGATATACAACATAATCATCAACCACATCGAAAACGCCCACTCGAAACATAATAACGAAGCGCAGGGCGCCATCACGAAGCTCGAACAGCACATCTCCGGCCTCGAGTATAAGGCTTAAAGCAACTTTCCTCTTTACATCACGCCTGTCTTATGTTAAATTATTTACCCATGCAAAAGAAGATCGTATCTTTACTGTTAAGGACGTTTGTCAGCGTTTCTCTTATAGTAATATTATTATATATTATGAAGGGCAAGTACGGCCAGATACTGCGGGCCCTGAAGGGGACGCATATAGGCTTTTTCGCTCTCGCGCTTATAGTCTTTTCCTGCGCCATCTCGCTCGGCTCCTACAGGCTTAAACTCATCATAGAGGCCGGCGAAAATATCAGGATAAAATTTCTAGAGGCGCTGTCGCTGACGTATATAGGCTATTTCTTCAACAACTTCCTGCCAACGTCTATCGGCGGCGATGTCGTAAAGGCGTATTACCTGGCCAAGAAAAGCTCCGACAAGATGGGTTCGTATACATCCGTATTCATCGACAGGGTGATAGGGCTGGTCACGATGATATTCATGGCTGCGGTCGCGCTTCTTTTCGTCCCGGGGAAGATAGTCGACGAGAGGGTCAGGCGCATGATCTACGTGATCACGGCGATAGCGGTAATGGGCATATTGTTTTTAATGAATAAAAATTTCGCAAGAAAATTTTCCGCTCTCCTGTATTTCGTGCGGCCGGTCGAGGAAAAGCTGAAAAACGCCTATAACGCGATCCACGTATATAAACATCATACGAAACTGTTGGTCCAATCGCTCGCGATATCGGTGGTAAGCCAACTATGCTTCTTCGCGTCCATAGGCATCCTAGCCTTAAGCATAGGCGTCGGCATTCCCGCGCTCGAAATCTTACTGCGCATGCCTATAATAAGCGCGATGAGCATGCTGCCTTCCATCAACGGCCTTGGTTTGAGGGAGGGCTCGACGGTCCTTCTGTTCGGCCCTTTGATCGGCAGGGAGAACGCGTTCGCGGTCAGCATCCTGTGGCTTTTCATTCTTTTTATCATGAGCGTCCTGGGCGGGCTTATTTACGGTTTAAGCCCGCAGTTCAAAGTCAAACTGAAAGAGGTGAGCGGCTAAAATGGTCGATAAAGAACTTCTTAAAATACTGGCTTGTCCGGCTTGCAAGAAAGATGTGGTATTGGATAATGATAAAATAGTGTGCACAAAATGCGGCAGGCGTTATCCGATAAAAGACGATATACCGATAATGCTTATCGACGAGGCTGAAATGCCGCCTTGTGGCAGGAAAGAGGGTTAATATGAAAAAAATCCTTGTAATACACGGGCCGAACCTGAATCTCCTCGGCAAGAGGGAAGTGAATATCTACGGGGATGTGACGATAGATGAGATTAACGGCGACCTGAAGAAATTGGCGAAGTCGAAGAAGGTAGCTCTTGAGATACTTCAGTCCGATCACGAAGGCGAGATCGTGGAGCATATCGGCGGGTCCTGCGGCCGGTTCGACGCGATACTGATCAACCCGGCGGCATATACGCACACGAGCGTTGCGATAAGAGACGCTATCAGCGCCGTGAATATCCCGACCGTGGAGGTGCATCTTTCGAATATCTACAGCCGCGAGGAGTTCCGCCATACGTCTTTGATAGCGCCTGTCGCGAAGGGGCAGGTCTCCGGATTCGGAAAGTTAAGCTATATTCTGGGCCTCGAGGCGGCGATAAGCCTGATCAATAAAAAATGAGCAGTCCATCCGCCCTTGAAGGGCGCATAGTTCTTTTAAATAGAGATATCGAAAAGAGGCGCCTCGATGCCATGCTGGTAACGGGGACTGTCAACGTAACTTACCTGAGCGGATTTTTAGGCGATGACGCCTGTATCCTCGCGACCCGGAATAAGAAGTACTTTATCACCGATTCCAGGTATATTGAGGACGCCAGGCGAACCTTGAAAGGTTTTGAGATAAGGCCTGTCAAAAAATCGACATATGAAGCCCTGACAGAGATCGTTAAAAGCGAAAGGCTTGAAAAGATAGGCTTCGAGTCTACGAATCTGCCGTATGAGGTGGCAACGCGCCTTGGAAAATTATTGGGTCATGCCAAGCTCGTCCCGACGAAAGGCTTTGTGGAGGGGTTCCGCGCCGTAAAAGATGACGGTGAAATAAGACTGATAAGGCAGGCTGTTAAGTTAACCAAGGATGTTCTTGAACGCGCGGTGGAGCTCGTAAAGCCGGGAGTATCGGAAGACCGCATAGCAAGGTGTATAGAAATTGAGTTTATCAATAGAGGCTCGCACGCGGCCTTTGACGTGATCGTCGCCTCGGGCGCAAATTCCTCGATGCCTCACGCAAGGCCCGGCGCCGCGAAGATAACAAATAACAGTTTTGTGATGATAGATATCGGCTGCGTGAAGAATCGCTACTCCACCGATATGACCAGAATGATAGTCTTGGGCAGGCCGAGCCCCAGATTCAAAAAAATTTACGACATAGTGAGAAGGGCTCACGATATGGCAATAGACTCGATCGGACCGGGTATCATGGTCGCTGACGTAGATCTGAAGGCAAGAAGATATATACAGAAACAAGGTTTCGGAAAATGCTTCGGCCACTCACTCGGCCACGGAGTCGGTATGGAAGTGCATG
>JAPLMI010000219.1 GCA_026387115.1 Candidatus Omnitrophota bacterium
ATCCGATATGATATCGCCGTAAAGGTTCGGCAGCACCAGGACATCATAATCCTCCGGCTTCTGCACAAGCTGCATGCACATATTATCGACGATCCTGTCTTCAAAAACGACCTTTCCCTCGTAAGACTTCGCGACCGCCCTGGCAACTTCCAGGAAAAGGCCGTCAGTGTATTTCATGATATTTGCCTTGTGAACCGCCGTGACCTTTTTTCTATCATTCTTTACGGCATAGTCGAAGGCAAACTCTGCTATTCTCTTCGTCCCCTCGGCCGAGATCGGTTTTATGCTTATCGCCGAACCTTCCCGGATCTTCTTCTTTGACAGGGTTTCTAATAGAGCTATGATCTTTTTGACGTCGCCGGTTCCCTTCTCGAATTCTATGCCCGCGTAAAGGTCCTCGGTGTTCTCTCTTACAATAACAAGATCGATATCCTTATATCTGGACCGGACGCCCTTATAACTTTTGCACGGCCTTAAGCACGCGTAAAGATCCAGCCTTTTCCTAAGCTCTACATTGACGCTTCGATAACCCGTTCCGATGGGTGTGGTTATCGGGCCTTTGAGAGCGACTTTATTCTTCCTGATAGATTCCAGAACACTTTCCGGAAGCGGCGTCTTATACTTTTGGACTGCCGATTCCCCGGCTTCGAGGATATCCCATTGTATATCGAGCCCGAGGGAATCGACGCATCTCCTTGCGGCCAGGATAAGCTCCGGCCCGGTCCCGTCTCCGGGTATGAGGCTAATTCTATATTTACTCAAACTCGAACCCCCCGTGCTTTTTGAAATGCCCTACCACTCCTCCGTCTTCAAGGAGCTTCTTCATCACATGCGGTATCGGCTTCGCGTCAAGTATAAGGCCTTTACCCCTGATCTTCACCTTGCCCTTTTCGATATCGAGCTCAACCTCGTCGCCGTCATCTATGAAGTCGGTATTGCACTCCACCAGCATCAATCCGATATTAAAAGCGTTGCGGTAGAAGATCCTCGCGAAACTTTTGGCGAGGACCGCGTAAAAGCCCGCCCACTTCAGGGACTGAGGCGCCTGTTCGCGCGAAGAACCGCAGCCGAAATTCTCTCCCGCGATTAAAATGTCGCCTTTTTTGACGCGCGCGGCAAAATCCGGGTCC
The DNA here is from genome assembly GCA_026387115.1 of Candidatus Omnitrophota bacterium. Lineage (GTDB taxonomy): Bacteria > Omnitrophota > Gorgyraeia > 2-01-FULL-45-10 > 2-01-FULL-45-10 > JAPLMI01. The sequence goes on from JAPLMI010000219.1 coordinate 1,131, forward strand.
AGGTCCTCAAAAATATGTTTTGCGAGCTCCTTCGGGTCCTGGATCTTAAATTTATATCTTCCGGATATGACGTAGTCGGTATTGATGTTATCCTTGAATTTTAATCTTCGCGCAAAATGCTTCATAAAATTTACAGCTTACCCTTATATTCCCGCGGGTCCGCTATCGCACCCTTTATTGCCGACGCTGCGACCGTGGCGGGGCTGGCCAGATATATGAACGAAATCGGGTTCCCCATCCTGCCCTTGAAATTCCTGTTCGCGGTCGAGATCGCAACCTCTCCGTCTGCCAACACTCCGTTATGAGTGCCGACGCAAGGCCCGCAGCCCGGCCCCACCACAACCGAGCCCGATTTTACGAAAATCTCCACAAACCCTCTTTTTACAGCATCGAGATAGATCTCCCTGGACGCGGGCGCGATAACGAACTTGACGTCCGGATGGATCCTCTTACCCTTAAGTATCTTCGATGCGATCTCAAGGTCTTCGAGCCTTCCGTTTGTGCACGTCCCGAGATAGGCCTGATCTATCTTTACGCCCTGAAGCTCGGTAACATCCGAGACATTGTCGACGGCGTGCGGCCTGGCAACCTGTGGAATCAACTTTGACACATCGTAATTTTTGAACGCTGCATATTTCGCGTCCGGATCGGCGAAAACTCGCGCTGGCGTCTTGGCCGACCGAACGCTAACCCATTTCAGGACTTTTCCATCGGCTTCCATCAGGGCGCATTTTGCGCCCATCTCGACTGCCATGTTCGATATCGTAAGGCGTGAATCCACGCTTAAAGACGATATCGCGGGGCCGTAAAACTCAACCGACTTATAGGTCGCGCCGTTCGCGCCTATATCCTTTATTATGCGAAGGATGATATCCTTGGAATATACACACTTCGGCAATTTTCCCGTAACCGTAACTTTTATCGTCTCGGGGACCCTGAACCAATTTTTGCCGCTTGCCAGCGTAATGGCAATGTCCGTCGATCCGACCCCGGTAGAAAATACGTTGAGCGCGCCGTAAGTGCAGGTGTGAGAATCCGCTCCAAGAACAAGATCCCCGCATGTGACATGGCCT
>JAPLMI010000069.1 GCA_026387115.1 Candidatus Omnitrophota bacterium
AGAGGGAGGCGGACGATCAGAGCGTTGGGAACGATCGCCCGCACCTGCTCTTCCCCCGCCAGCTTGGTGGTCTCGTAGTAGCCAAGGGGAGCGGGCGGATCGTCTTCGGTGTACCAGCTTCTTTTTCCGTCGAAGACACGGTCGGTCGAGATATACAGGAGGCGAGCATTTATTTTCCGCGCCATCCGGGCGATATTCACGGTTCCCAGGACGTTTGTCTCCCAGGCGAGGAAACGGTCCGCCATGCACAGGGCCGGGGAGGTGAGGGCGGCGGCGTGGATAACGATATTGGGGGCGATCTCTAAAATCGATTTTTCCGTCGCCATCGGGTCCCGAAGATCGAGGCGGAGAAAACGGCCGCCTTCAGCGGGGGGCGGGTGAGCGGAATACGTGCCGACTACCTCGAACCGATCGCGGAGGGAGCGGAAGAGGTTCCAGCCCAGGAAGCCGGAGACGCCGGTTATAAGCAAACGAGGCATAGGGCATAGGGCAAAGAGAAAACGCATAGCGCATAGCGCAAAGAGCATAGTGCCCCTGCTTGGCAGGCTTGGCGTTTTTTCGCGAGGCGCTCTGCGCTTTGCGGTTGCACGTTACACGTTGAAATGATACGGTAATACCGATGAAAAAGAAAACGCAAAATGAAAAATTTCCGACGGGGGATTTTATAGATGAAGAAACAGATTGGCTGAACCTTACCCCCGGGAAAAGGCTTTTAGAGACTACTAAGTTATGGGAACTGTATCTTTCCCTGGGAGGGAACCTTGACCCGGAACCCGATCCTGACAGTCCTTTCTACTTTAAATCAGCGCCGCGTTAAATGTTTATTGATAGGCGGGCAGGCTTGCATTATTTATGGCGCCGCTGAATTCAGCCGGGATTCTGATTTTGTACTTCTCGATAGCGCTGAAAATTTAGATAGTTTGCGAGATGCTTTAAAGGACCTGGAGTCAGATCTGATCTATGTTCCTCCGCTCGAGGTGAAGTATTTAGCTAAAGGTCATGCCTGTCATTTCAGATGCGATAGAGAAGACGTAAGAGGTTTGCGCATAGATGTTATGTCCAGACTGAGAGGATGCGATCCATTTGACATACTATGGGAAAGGCGCCACGCCATATCTTTGGGAAATGGAAGCACAATAGATATTATCGGGCTCAAAGATCTGGTTAAGAGCAAGAAAACCCAGCGGGATAAAGACTGGCTCATGTTAAAACGACTGGTAAATAGCGATATAATAGTGAGTAAATATGAGGCGCCAAAAGAACATATTAAATGGTGGCTTCAGGAATGCAGAGATGCCGGTATGTTAATCGAACTGGTAAAAGCATACCCCGAAATAGCCCAAGATAATATTAGCAGACCGCTATTGAAGTCGGCAGTTAGCGCCGATATCGAAGATATCAACAAAAAACTTCAGGGCGAAGAAAAGTTGGAGCGCGAGAAGGATAGGGAATACTGGGCGCCACTTAGAAAGGAACTGGAAGACCTTCGCCATAAGCAGTAATATTTAACCGCGAATCTCGCCGACCGGCAAAATATTTAACCGCGAATCTCGCGCCTGCCCGCCAATCGGTATGGCGGGAATCTCCACGAATGGTCCCAGCTTGGCCTGGCAAAAGATGTCCACGAATTGACACGAATTAACACGAATGAATAAGGCATAGGGCAAAGAGCAATCGTTAAAATCGTTGAAGTCGTTGAAGGCGTTTAAATCGTTAAATCGTCATGCAGGGTCGCTTCCTCACTGCAAGCAAACTCCTTGTTTCTATATTTTCATGTTTCCATATTTTCTATTCGCGTAGATTCCCGCCATACCGATTGGCGGGCAGGCGCCTGGCCCGCTTCCCCGCGGGCAGATTCGCGGTTAAAAGTTTTTGCGCCTTTTGAGCCTTTTCGCGGCTAAATTCATTTTTGTCTTTTGGGGCTCTTCACAACTATTGTTCGGAAAATATTAGTGAAAATTTGTAGACATCAGTTCCGAGGGCAAGGGGCGGGGATATCCGTCCTTATCTTTTTGGCGGTTTTTCTCTCGTACGCCTATTTCATCCACTTTATCGGGCGGGAGGAGTGGAACGCGACCAGCCGTTTTGACCTGACCTTCGCCCTGGTCAAGGAGGGGACCTTCCGGATCGACTCCTATC
>JAPLMI010000005.1 GCA_026387115.1 Candidatus Omnitrophota bacterium
GCGATTCCTGAGGGAGGTCGATTCCGCGTGTGTCTATGTGAACGCCTCTACGCGGTTCACGGACGGCGGCCAATTCGGCAAGGGCGCGGAGATTGGCATATCCACCGATAAGATCCACGCGCGCGGCCCGATGGGACTCGAGGAACTTACATCATATAAGTATATTGTCTACGGAAACGGGCAGATTAGAAAGTAAACGGAAAAACGAAAAAACGAAAGAACGAAAAAACAAAAAACGAAGTTTTTACGTTTTTTGGTTTTTAGGTAAATCATATGCGAATAGGAATACTCGGAGGTACCTTCAACCCGATCCATATAGCCCACCTCATATTAGCCGAGGAGGCGCTGTCAAAGCTTAAGCTTGATAAAGTCATATTTGTGCCTACGTTCATCCCGCCGCACAAAAACGTGGAAGGGGATGCGAGGCCCAAAGACCGCCTGAAGATGGTGGAGCTCGCTATTTCCGGAAACGCGGCTTTCGAGGTATCGACGTTTGAGCTCGATTCAAAGAAGAAGAGTTATTCTATCGATACCTTAAAAGAATTCAGGCGTATTTACGGCGACGATGCCGAACTTTTTTTCATAACCGGCTCGGACCTCCTGAAGGACTTATTTTCATGGAAGAACGTTAACGAGATATTCAAGATGTCCAAATTCATAGTCGCTAACAGGCCGGGCTATCCGGTGGCGGATGTGCCGAAGGAAGCCGAGACGGTCGTCATAACTCCCATCGAGGTCTCTTCCGAAGATATACGAAAACGCATTAAAGAGGCAAGGTCGATAAGATACCTGGTTCCGGAGAGGGTGAGGGAGTATATAATTAAAAACAGGCTCTATGCTTGACCTTGGGCCTTTTATAGTGTATAATTTTATAAATTTACTTCGTAAATTTTAAAGGAGGTGAGCTAAATGGCAGAAACAGGATATTGCGTAAAGTGCAAAGCCAAGAAAGAGATGAAGGATACCCAGAAGGTCACGATGAAAAATAAGCGCCAGGCGATGAAGGGTAAATGCACCGCATGCGGAACCGGCATGTATAAGATAATATCATAACAAGATCGAGGTGAGGAGTTTATAAAGCCTAAGAATAACGCCCTGGCGATCGCCGGGGCTGCGTCGGATAAGAAGGCGCTCGATATAGTTCTCGTCAAGATGAAGAAGATGTCGAGCGTCTGTGACTGGTTTGTGATAGCAAGCGGCACCTCCACTACCCACACCAGGGCCATAGCGGATAATATCGTAAAGAAGCTGAAGGAAAAGCGCGAGAAACTATGGCATAAGGAAGGGGAGCGCGAGGCATCGTGGATATTGCTCGATTACGGCGACGTGGTCGCGCACATATTTCTGGAAGAGACCCGGGCCTTTTACGATCTGGAGAGGCTGTGGGGCGACGCGCCGCAGGAACGCTTTAAAGAACGTAAACCGAAGAAGCGGATTACACGCAAAGTTCGTGTTAAAAGGTCCAAGAAGTAACAGCGATGCAACATGGCGGAATCGAAAAGAGCCTTTCCCATATCATAGAGCGTTCTGCAGCCGCAGTATTCCGAGAACGTAATATCTCCCCCGATAGACCCCCGGAACTTAAAGCGGAACTAGAGATACCTAAAGAGAAAACTCACGGAGACCTGTCTACGAATATCGCGATGAAGGCCTGTAAACTGGCGGGCCTGTCGCCGCTCGAACTGGCAGGACTTTTAAAGGCCAGGATCGAAGAAGAGCTTAAGACCCACCATTTAAAATACGCGGTAGGAAACATTGAGGCAAGACCGCCCGGCTTTATCAATTTTTTCTTAAGCAGGGAGTACCTCTCGAAACTTTTACTGGAAATTAAAAGAAGGAGGCATGATTACGGCCGCGCTAATCTGGGCAGGGGCTTGAGGCTCCAGGCCGAATTTGTAAGCGCAAATCCCACAGGCCCTTTAACGATAGCCCACGGACGGCAGGCCGCGATAGGCGACAGCCTGGCCAATATATTCGAATGCCTCGGATACAAAGTCACGAGAGAATACTATCTCAATGACGAAGGCACGCAGATGGATATATTGGGTTATTCCATCAGGGCGAGATATCTCGAGCTGGTCGGGAAGCCCGAGGGCTTTCCTCATGACGGATACAAAGGTTCTTACGTAATAGAGATAGCGAAAGACTTCAAAAAGAAGTTCGGCAAATCTCACATCGACACCAGCGACATAAAGGTGTTCAGAGAGTTCGGCCTGCGCTGGATACTGGATGATATCAGGCATGACCTGAAGGATTTCGGCGTCAGGTTCGACGTGTGGTACAGCCAGAGGGCCCTAAGGAAATCGGGAAATGTGAGGAAGGCCATAGCCGCCCTGAAAGAAAAAGGTTACATATACGAGAAGGAGGGCGCGGTCTGGTTCAAATCGACCGAATTCGGCGACGACAAGGACAGGGTCGTATTCAAATCCGACGGCAGTCCGACGTATCTTGCCCCGGACATAGCGTATCAC
>JAPLMI010000218.1 GCA_026387115.1 Candidatus Omnitrophota bacterium
GAGTATGTTCCTAATATAATCGGCGCGCTCTTCATCCTGATAGTCGGAGCTTTTCTGGCCGATTTCATCGCGAAGATCGTCCTCACCACTGCCAGCAATGCGGGCATATCGAAAGCCAGGCTCTTGGCTAAGATCGCGAAATTTGTGCTCGTTACTTTCGCGGTGGTTGTCGCGATCGAACAGCTCAAGATTGCCTCGGCATTGATAATTCTGGCCATAAACATTATCCTGATATCGATCGGGCTGGGCATCGCGCTCGCGTTCGGGCTCGGGTGCAAAGACATAGCAGGAAAATTTATTCAGGAAGTGGTCGATAACCTGAAGAAATAGGGAGTGACTTTTTTAATTAGGGACAGCGCCTATTTTTTATTATTTTTTATGAAAAAATAGGCGCTGTCCCTTTTATTTTATGAACCCATCCCTGTATATCCACATCCCTTTCTGCGGGAGAAGGTGCGTCTACTGCAATTTTTACAGCTCGATATATGACAAGGATACGGCCTCTTCCTATATTGACGCGCTTGCGGCCCAGGCCGAAAAGATCGAGAGGCCGCCTTCCACTATATATATAGGGGGAGGAACGCCTACCGTTTTGGATACGCTCTTGCTCGAAAGGCTCGTCAAATGCCTTCGGCGGTTTTCGAAAGAGGCCCTGGAATTTACCTTTGAGGCGAATCCCGAAAGCCTGGACGCCGATAAATTAAGGATGCTTTCGGGTTACGGCGTTACACGCCTCAGCATAGGGATACAATCGCTCGACGAAAATAAACTGAAAAAACTGGGCAGGCTCCACACGCTGGCTAAGGCGAGGGAGTCCGTGGCCCTGGCCGAAAGCGCGGGTTTCAAAAATATCAGCGTAGACCTCATCTTCGGCGTGTGGGGCGAGAAGATGAAAATCTGGAAGAGAGAATTGGAAGAAGTCGTCTTGCTTCCCATAACGCATGTGTCGTGTTATGAGCTTACATACGAGAGAGGGACGCCCTTATTCGCGGCGCTTGCAAATAAAAGCCTGGCGCCTTTGGAAGACGATGTGACGGCCGAAATGTACGAGGCCGCGATAGAATTATTATCATTACGAGGGTTTAAGCAATACGAAGTCTCGAATTTCGCAAAAAGCGGTTTTGAGTGTAAACACAATTTGAATTATTGGGAGAACAATCCTTATATAGGCTTGGGCGCCTCGGCCGTTTCATATATGGACGGAGTAAGGAGTAAATTCATTTCCGATGCAAAAGTTTATACACGCAGATTCCGGGAAGGCAGACCCCTGGTCGAATCGAGCGAGAAGCTATCCCCGATAAGAAGAGCGAAGGAGACGGCGGCGATCAAGATCCGGACTAGAACCGGCATAGATTTCAAATGGTTCAAAGACAGGACCGGTTACGATCTCCGCGAACTCGAAAGGAATGCCCTGCCGAAACTGATCGAGGACGGTCTTATTAAGCATAAGAAAGACGGCGATATTATTACCGGCATCGTCCTGAAGCGTAAAGGCTTCCTATTTTGCGATACGGTCTCCGCCGAGTTATTGTAGAAATTTTACGGATCCCCGCCCGGTCAAACCTAAGCCTCGTTATGTTCGCACTTGAAAATTTCCCCGCTAGTTTTGTCTACTGGGCGGCCGTTTGTTCAGTCGAAAAAGGGGGACCTCGGAAACTCGGCCGGCGTCCCGCTTCGGCGGGACGTTGATCCGGCCTCAGACATCCTCGGCCCTTTTATTATGAAAAAGTTCATAAATATAACCCTTTTTCTCCTTCACAAACGGCCTAAATTTTCAAATGTGCTCACCATAACTTCGGCTTAGGCTTTACTATCAGTCCCTCCCAAGCAATTTTTTCGTCCCTTGTAACAGGCGGAACTTTTGTGGTCCGCCTGGAGCGACAAGCGGAAGGCGGCCACAAAAGTGAACGCCTCTCGCTAGAGACGAAAAAATTTCCACAGCTAATTGCTTTAGCAGCTTATTTGTGTTAAAATAGCTACTCTACAATCAAAGGAGATTTGCGATGAAGAAACTGGTGCTGCTGCGGCACGGCGAGAGCACGTGGAATAAAGAGAACCGTTTCACCGGATGGACCGATGTCGACCTGTCCGAAAAAGGCATAGAGGAGGCTCGCCGGGCGGGGCAGGTGTTAAAGAAGGAAGGGTTCGTATTCGATATCGCTTACACCTCCGTCCTGAAAAGGGCTGTAAGGACATTGTGGATTACGCTGGACGAGATGGACCTGATGTGGATACCTGTCTACAATTCCTGGAGGTTGAACGAACGCCATTACGGCGCCCTGCAGGGGTTGAACAAGTCGGAAATGGCCGCCAAGTACGGCGAGGAGCAGGTCCTCGTATGGAGAAGAAGCTATGACATTCCACCGCCGGCCCTAGAGAAGAACGACCCGAGAAGCCCCGCCAAAGACGGGCGGTATAAAGACCTGAAGAAGAATGAAATTCCCTTGACGGAATGCCTGAAAGACACGGTGGCAAGGTTCCTGCCTTACTGGCACGAGACGATAGCGCCGGTCGTGAAATCTGGTAAACGCGTCATTATCGCCGCCCACGGAAACAGTTTAAGGGCGCTCGTGAAATATCTTGATAATGTCTTGGACAAGGACATAGTGAGTTTGAATATACCGACGGGCTTGCCGCTCGTTTACGAATTGAATGACTTATTAAAACCGGTCAAGAGTTACTATCTCGGCGATCCTGAGGAGGTTAAGAAGGCGATGGAAGCCGTGGCGGACCAGGGAAAGGCGAAAAAAACGTAAGAACGTAAAAACTAAAAAACGAAAAAACAAAAATAAGTTTTTAGGTTTTTCCGTTTTTAGGTTTTTTGGTTAAACTATAGGAGATGTGATCGTGAAAATTAAGCGAGCACTAATAAGCGTATCCGATAAAACCGGCCTTGAGGAGCTGGCCAAAGTTTTGAATAAATTCGGCGTCGAGATCTTATCGACCGGCGGGACCGCTAAGGCGATAAGGGCGCTCGGGATTTCGGTGAAAGATGTCTCGGAGCATACGGGCTTTCCCGAGATGCTGGATGGCAGGGTCAAGACCCTTCATCCTAAAGTCCACGGCGGACTGCTTGCTCTGAGGGATAACAAAGAGCACATGGAGACGGTGAAGAAGCACGGTATCGGACTCATAGATATGGTTGTTGTCAATCTTTACCCGTTCGAGAAGACCGTCGCGAAGCCCGGTGTAAAGCTCGAAGAGGCGATAGAGAATATCGATATAGGCGGGCCGTCGATGTTGAGAAGCGCCGCCAAGAACCACAGGTCTGTCTGCGTCGTCTCGGACCCGGCGGATTACGAAAAAGTCATTGCGGATATGGTCAAGAATAACGGAGGCGTCTCGGAGGAGCTTTTAGTGGAGCTGGGAGTGAAGGTGTTCCAGAAGACATCGGCTTATGACGCGGCGATATATGAATACTTAAAAGTCCCTAGTCCACAGTCCGTGGTTCATAGTGAAAGGTTCCCGCAAAGCTTGAACCTTAATTTTAAGAAAATCCAGGATTTGAGGTACGGGGAGAATCCGCACCAGAAGGCGGCATTTTATAAAGATGAATCCTGCGATGAGCCAAGCGTTGGGGGCGCGGTTCAATTACACGGTAAAGAGCTCTCGTTCAATAATATAATCGATCTGAACGCGGCGCTCGAGATAGTGAAAGAGTTCGACCACCCGGCGGCGGCCATTATAAAGCATACCAATCCGTGCGGCACCGCGACGGCGAAGACGCTGAAAGAGGCTTACGTCGATGCGCTCGATTGCGACCGTTTAAGCGCGTTCGGCTCTATCGTCGGTTTCAATAAATCCGTCGATGCCGATGTCGCGAAGACAATCCTTGCGGAAGCGGATTTTGTCGAATGTATTATCGCGCCATCATATGAAACGGCGGCGCTCGAGGCCTTGAAGGCGAAGAAGAATCTGAGGCTTATCGAGGTCAAGAATTTCGGCGCCAAGGTTACGAGGGCTGACAGCGACA
>JAPLMI010000105.1 GCA_026387115.1 Candidatus Omnitrophota bacterium
GCTTGTGCTGGAAGATATGGAAAAATTGCATAAAATGTACAAGCCTCTTTATATAGGCCTCACGGATTCCGCCATGCAGCCCGAAAGATTAAGGCAGATCTGCGGGCATAATATCGATAAAGGCGGAAAAAGAAAATTTTCGGCCTTTGTCCGCTTTGAAAGGGAATTCAAGTCAAAAAAATTCTGCCGCCTCCTGGCTGAAGGCGGCCTTCTGGGCGGGCAAGTCGGGCTTGAGTCCGGCTCTCAGAGGATCAATGACATTATTAACAAGGGGGTCAAAGTAGATGACGCAAATGTCATATTAAAAAATTTTTATAGCGCGGGGATGCTTATGCACCTTTATTGCATGGTGGGGGCCCCGGGCGAGGCCGTTAAAGACGCTGAAATGACGTATAAATTCATTACGCTGGATTGGCAGATATTTTCGCTCTATGTTTTAGAGCGCGGACCGCTAACCCGGAGAGCCGGCGAGTTTGGATTAACCGTGAGGCCGCTGCCGGATGAATTTCTTGCGCAGGCGGCGGAGTATGATGTGAAGAAGGGCATAACGCAGGAAGAGAGCGTCGCGCTGTCGATAAAATATTACGAAAAATTGAAATGTTATATGAACCCTTTGAACAGAGAGATGGATGTCGAAAGCTTCAAAGTGTTCGCTATCATTCAAAAAGCAAAAGAACGATGAAGACATTCGCAAAGATAGCATGGCGTAATATCACGAGAAACAAGAGCCGCTCGCTTATTACCATATCCGCCATCGCTATAGGCCTCGGCGCGCTTATCTTTGTCCGCGCTTTTGTGGACGGCGCCGATATCCAGATGATCCAGAATTATACCGATCTAATTTCCGGGCAACTTCAAATACACGCTGATGGTTTCCAGAAAAAAATGGGCCTTGAGAGGAACATACCCGATCCCGCGAAGATCGCGTCAGAGCTGAGCGCGACCCCGGGCATAATCGCTTCTTCGAAAAAGATAAAAAATTACGTCTTAGTGAGCTCCACAGAGCAGTCGTCCGGCGTATTACTGATCGGGATAGACCCGCAAAAAGAGAGGGCAGTGACAACTCTGCATAAGCATATCAGAAAAGGCGAATTTTTATCCGAAGGCAAAGACGATCAGATAATCCTGGGCAAGGACCTATTGGAGATCCTTAATGTAGGCATAGGTGATAAGGTGGTTATAATGGCCCAGGGAGCGGATGGAAGCCTGGCCAGCGGCGCCTATCGCGTCTGTGGGGCGCTCGATACCGGGGCGGAAGAGATAGACAAGGGCATGGCTATTATTACTTTGGCCGCCGCCGGGAAACTTTTTGTTCTGGAGGACAGGGTCTCGGAGTTCACCATACGCGCCGGGGATGTCTACAAATTGGACGACATCTCCAGGCGGCTTAAGGATAAATTTAACGGCAGGAATTTTGAGATCCTTACCTGGAAAGATATATCTCCGATACTTGCCCAGACGATCGAATTTGATAAGGTATTTTTCGACCTTCTGCTCGCTATATTTGTGCTGGTGGTATCCATAGGTATTCTAAACACCATTCTTATGAGCGTCCTGGAAAGGACAAGGGAATTTGGTATAATGCTGGCGCTGGGTACAAAAGGAAAGCAGATAGTATTGATGGTGGCGCTGGAGTCTATATTTTTGGGATTTATCGGCACGGTATTCGGCTTGATATTGGGCATAATATCCGCGCTTTATCTTGGATGGCATGGAATCGATCTCTCTATTTTTGGCAAAGTTTTTGAAGGTTGGTATATTGGCTCCATCGTTTATCCAAGACTGTTTTTCAGAAATATGCTCCTCTCGTCGTCTATAGTATTGATCATAAGTACCATAGCGGCGTTATATCCGGCATGGAAAGCGGCCAGTTTAAAACCGGTTGACGCGATAAGGCACTTTAACTGAAAAAATTATGGCTTTTATCGAGATAAAAAATGTTTTTAAGACTTACGCGGAAATAGCGGGTATCTCTACGCTTGCTTTAAACGGGGTAACCCTGAACATTGAAAAAGGTGATTTTGCCGCCATCGCGGGCCCCTCGGGTTCCGGGAAGACAACCCTTCTTAACATCATAGGCGCGCTCGACAAACCTACCACCGGCCAGATTTATTACGAAGGTGCCGATATAACAAATATTTCGATAAATCGGCTGGCAGATTTCAGGCTGCATCAGATAGGTTTTGTATTTCAAGCGTATAATTTGATAAATGTGCTGACGGCGCTTGAAAATGTCGAATACATAATGTTGCTGCAAAATAGGCCCTGTGAGGAGAGAACTCGCCGCGCGACCGAACTTCTGGCGAGGGTGGGGTTGGCCGATTTCATGCACCGCCGGCCAAGTCAGATGAGCGGCGGCCAGCAGCAGCGCGTTGCCGTTGCGCGTGCCATAGCTGCCCGGCCAAAAGTAGTTTTAGCCGATGAGCCTACAGCCAATCTCGATTCTAAAACCGCCGGCGAACTCCTGGATCTGATGAAAGAGCTAAATAAGGAAAAAGGGGTCACTTTTCTGTTCTCTACTCATGATAAAATGGTCATGGATAAAGCGGATAAAATATTTCATGTGAAGGATGGGAGTATTATAAATTGATATCCTGGCAGGATAAGAAAGCCTGTCTTTTTTTCACCGCCATCACATTCTTCTTAAGTAATACCGTCTTTGCTTCCCAGGACCTATCAAAACCTTCAAGAATATCACCGGCTGAGCCGGCAGCTATTGCGCCTCCACAGGAAATACTCATATCTTCGGGAAAAAACTCAAACGAGAAGATGGAATTAGATCCTTTGCATATACCCGTGGACAACAAAGAAGGGATGGTGCATCTTCATACAAAAGGGTATTATAAGAATCTGGCCACGACATCGCGGTCTATGGTCAACAATAAACCATATTTTTCCGACATGCAGCGGTTTAGAATTGAACCGACAATCGACATAGGCGATAATGTACAGATTTATATAGCATACGATAACGAAATGATCGTAGGCGATTTTTTGCGGAGCCCGGACTTTGATCTGGTTAAGCAGAAGAATGAAAAATATTTGAACTGGCTGCCTGTGCAATGGACGCTGGCTGATGGAAGAGGGGTCTATTATACCACCTATTTATATAGAGGTTATATAAGGTATGACGATCCTAGGTTTCAGATCATCGTAGGAAAGCAAAAGATAGACTGGGGCAGATGCCATTTCTGGAGCCCGATGGATTTATTTAATCCTAACACACCACTCGATATAGAAAAAGATGAGAGGGTAGGAGTGGATGCGGCAAGCGCAAACGCCTCTATAACCGACTTTTTGAATTTCGATCTCGTATATGTGCCGTACGACGCTCTTAATAAATCCAGTTTTGCCGTAAGGGCTTTTTGTCGCATAGAGAATTACGACATACTTCTTATGAGCGGGCAGTTTAAAAAAAATAATGTCATCGGCGGTTGCGTCGACGGATATCTGGGCGGCGCGAGCATACGCGGAGAGTTTACATATACATGGGAACACGGCGGGGCGGACTATTTCCATTTGATAGGCGCTCAGGTTGGATACGATCTCACCCCATTGCTCAAATGGGATAACTACATGATATTTGATCTGAACGGCAACAGCTTGTTCGTAAATCCGGAACTCAAATATAATCTGAAGCCGAATCTTGATATAACTTTAGGGGCACAGGTTTTTTGGGGCCCGGCCGACAGCGAGTTCAATGATTACAAGGACATTTATTACGGAGAGATGAAGTATTACTTTTGAGATCGGATAGAGAAGGTGCGGGAAGATGGTTGATACGCTCATAGGAAGATTTAACTATAGAGCCGCTATGTTATCCCATAAGGCCGCCGTTACCTATAAAAAGGATGATAAGTGGGCCGATATTTCCTATGATGAACTAAAGAATATCGTTGATTCGCTGACAGATCTTTTATTGAAAGAGGGAGTAGGAAAAAACGACAAGGTAGCGCTCATCCTGAAGAACGGGCCGAAATGGACTGAACTTTTTTTCGCGGCCGTTTCCCTCGGAGCAGTCGTCGTTCCCGTAAATCCGGACGCGGAACCCGGAGAGGCGATCGATATTCTTAATGATTCTGGCGCCCGACTGGTATTCCTCGGCAGCGAATCGAGCCGCCTGGCGCGCAGCATATCGGAGAGCTGCGGATTGGTAAAAAATATCATTTCAGTTGATGCGCCTGTTTTTAAACAGGCATTAAATAGATCGGCGAGCCAAAAGACAAGCTTTGAAATATTTCCGGATGATATAGCATGTATCCTCTATACATCGGGCACGACCGATGAGCCGAAAGGCGTCATGCTCTCCCACAAGAACTTTATCTCAAATGCCGACTCGATAAAAAGCCTTAATATCATTACCGAAAACGACAGGGTTTTGTCAATACTTCCGCTTCACCATATCTATCCGCTGACCGTTACCATGATCATACCGCTAATATTCGGCGGGACTATCGTCTATCCCGGGACCATACGAGGCGAAGGGCTGCTGGAAGCCATGGCCCAAACCAACCCAACGGTGTTTGCAGCTGTGCCGCAGGTCTTTTGCGTATTTCATCAGAAGATAGTCGACGCGTTAAAACGCGTTCCTTTTCCGTTTAAAACGCTTCTCGGCAGAATCATACGCCGCCGGCGATTCGGCAAATCGATACGTCTCTTTGTATCGGGCGGCGCCAAGCTCGATGAACGCGTAGAAAGAGACCTTCTGCAGCTTGGCTTTACTATTCTTGAAGGATATGGCCTAACTGAGACATCTCCGATTCTTACCATGAACCTGCCCGGCAGGATAAAGATAGGCTCAGCCGGAGTCGCCATACCGGGTGTTGAGATTAGGATCGGCGGCAAGGACGAAAATGGCGTCGGCGAAGTCATGGCGCGGGGTGCGAATATCATGAAAGGATATTATAAACGTGATGATCTCACGGCGCAGGTCCTGAAGGACGGCTGGTTTTACACCGGCGATCTCGGATACTTAGACAAAGATGGGTATCTGTTTTTGACCGGCAGATCAAAGGATCTTATCGTTTTGAGTTCCGGCCTCAAAGTCTATCCGGATGAGATCGAGCGCGTGTACGGCGCCTCAGCGCCGGTCAAAGAACTTTGCGTATTTGAAGCACCTGCGGCCAAAAACCTCACGGGCAATCAGGTTCTCTGGGCAGTAGTTGTGCCGAACCTTGATGTTTTCAAAAAGGATGCCGAAACGAATCTACGGGAGGTTATAAAAGCGAACTTCGATGTTATCCAGGCAAAGCTTCCGCCCCACAAGCGCCTAATGGGATTTATGGTAACACTCGAAGAGTTGCCGCGCACTCTTTTGGGGAAGTTAAAAAGGTTCGCGGTGAAAGAGATGTATCTTCCGAAGATCATGGAGGATGCCGCCGCCCCGACGGGAGAGAAGACGATATCGGAAGAAGACAGAGATCTATTGGGAACCGATTTAGCGAAGAAGACCATCAGCTACCTTAAAAAACACACCCGCCTTAAAAGGGATATCGTGCTCCGGGATTCTCTTGAGCTGGATCTGGGGATAGACTCGCTGGGCAGGATCGAGCTTGCCGCCGGACTGGAAAAGTTTCTACACGTAAAGATCGAAGACGAGGTTATAGGCACGGCGTTTACCGTCAGGGATTTGATAAGGAATATAGAGGGGCTCGCATCAGATCATGCCGCAGGCGGTATTCCCGGGAAAGACTCGGGACGGGCGGAGGGAGGGCCGGAGTATTGGGCGCGCATACTGGACGCGGAGCCGAATGAAGAGAACCTCAAAAGACTCGACCTCTGTCCGAATCTAAGGGCGAGGGTTGCCTATTCATTGGTGCAGGGACTTTGTTTTTTGATCTTTAAGCTCTTCTATCAATTGAAGGTCGAAGGCAGGAATCATCTTCCCAAAAAAGGGCCGTATATGCTGTTCGCGAACCACACCAGTTTTTTCGACGGCGCGCTTTTAGGCGTTTCCTTGCCTCATTATACAAAATACGACGTATTTTTTCTGAGCTTCAAGAAGTATTTTAATGCCCCGGTTCTGCGCAACCTCATAAAAGATTGTAGGATCATTCCTCTCGATTTTTTTTCGCACCTGACCGAGTCATTACGAAGCGTTTATTATGTCCTGAAAAACGGTAAGAATGTCTGTATCTTTCCCGAAGGGCGGATAAGCCTGGATGGAAATGTCAAAGATTTCAAAAAGGGTTTTGGGATATTGGTTAAGGAAACGCGAGCAACGCTCATTCCCGTAGCGATAGAAGGCGCTGACAAGGCATGGCCGCGCACCGCGAAGTTTCCGCGTCCTCATCCAATACGGGTAAGGTTTGGGGAAGCTGTTACCTATGAAAAGCTTGAGGCGGAGGCCTCTAAAATAAAAGATCGCGATAGTTACGATGCTTTATGTACCGTTGCCCGCGAGATCCTGGTGAAATTGAAGGGAGGATAATGATCAGGAAACCTCGTCTATAAGCGCCTTGATCTTTGCCATGATATCCGCGGTCGTGGACTCCAAAAGCTCATTTTCTATCTTCGCCTCATCAACAATGTTGTAGGAAAAAGGCTTTCCTATGTTTACGATAATGTGATGACGCGCATTGAGGCGGAACGATCGCGCCGGAAGAACCTTGTCGGTCCCGACAATGCCGACGGGAATAACAGGAACGCCGGTTGAAAGCGCGATGACGGCCGCGCCCCGGGCGGGATGTTTTCTTTTTGACTGGCCCGGCGGACACCATCTTTCATTGCCTTCGGGGAATATAACAACCCACAGGCCTTCATCTAAGGCGTGCTTTATTTTTTCTATTGTCCCGTTCAGAACAACGACCCTCCATAAAAAATAGAGCCATTTAAGGTACCAGAGCCGGTAATTTGACTTGGAAATAACCCATCGCGTCCTGAGGCCTTGCTTGAAAAAAGGAAATCCAATAGTGAGCACATCAAGATAACTTGCATGATTTGCGACGATCAGGAGCTTTGGAGTATCGGGGATGTTTTCCATGCCCCGCACAGTAAGCCTCAACGTTGTGAGCACAATAAATTTAATGATATACTGACCGCATCTGCGGATGCAATTTATGAGAGTTTCCAATTTACGCCTCCGATTCTCAGTTGATTATATCATGGAATTTTTAAATTACAAAAGGTATAATAATGTCAACTAAAAGAAGGAAATGGATGATGAAGATAGTATTAGACGCGATGGGCAGTGACCGCGCGCCCGAGGCTGAGATCAAGGGAGCCGTGATGGCTGTCCGGGAACTTGGCCATGACGTTGTGCTGGTCGGCGATGAAACGATAATAAAAGAGGAGCTCAAGAAATATAAATGGCCTTCCGATAAAATATCGGTAATCCATGCCCCCGAGCGCATAGAGATGCGCGAGGCGGCGGCGATTTCCGTAAGACGCAAGCGCCATTCTTCGATAGTCGTATGGCTGGAATTGTTGAAAAATAAAGAAGCAGACGGATTTGTGAGCGCGGGGAATACCGGCGCTGTCGTCTGCGCGGCCGTTCTTTCTTTGAGGCTCCTTCCGGGGAT
>JAPLMI010000080.1 GCA_026387115.1 Candidatus Omnitrophota bacterium
TAGACATGTCCGAATACATGGAGAAGTTCAACGTCTCGAGGCTCGTCGGCGCGCCTCCGGGGTATGTGGGCTACGAAGAGGGCGGGCAGCTTACCGAAAAAGTAAGAAGGCGGCCGTATTCGGTCGTCCTATTGGACGAGATCGAAAAGGCCCACCCGGACGTCTTCAACATCCTTTTACAGATGCTCGAAGAGGGGCGCCTTACCGATTCATTCGGGAGGAAGGTCGATTTTAAAAATACGGTCATCATAATGACCTCAAATATAGGCGCGGATATATTGAAGAAGCAGGGCTCCATCGGTTTCAAATCCCAGGCCGAAGAAGTGACGTATCAGTCGATGAAGGAGCGCCTTCTCGAGGAGGTCAAGAAGACGTTTAAACCGGAGTTTTTAAACAGGGTCGACGATATAATCGTCTTCAGGTCGCTTACGAAAGAGGATCTTGAACGCATAGTTTCACTTGAGATAAAAGACGTAGAGTCGAGGCTGAAGGACCAGAATATCAAGATCGAACTCGATAAGAGCGCGATAGACTTTTTGATAGAGAAGGGTTTCGATAAGAACTTCGGCGCCCGGCCGCTCAAGCGCATCATTCAGAGATTTCTCGAGGATCCGCTTGCCGAAGATATCATAAAGGGAAATTTCTCCGCCACAGGCAGATCCGCCTCCGGCGGAAAAAAAGGCGGTAATGTCAAGGTGACGGCGAAGGTCGATCATCTGGAGTTTAAAACCACTTAAAATATGAGGCACACGCGTACCAGACGACGGTTCAAATTCATCTTAAGCATACTCCTCATTCTCTGCTTCGTATTGTTCATAGAGGAAAGGATCGAGGCGTTCGTCCCAGAGGTGAAGAATTTCGCTGAAGCTAAGGTGGAGGAGGCGCTCAACGGCAAAATCAGATTTTCTATAGGAAGCTTAGAAGGGGGGATCCTCAATCCGATCACTGTCAACGATATCAGGGTCAGGGATAATCTGGATTCACCGGTCCTGTCGTATCTTGTGATAAGCAGCATGAGGACCAATTATAGAATTTGGGATGTGCTCTTTGTCAGAAAAGATATATCCGCCATCTCCAAAATATTGGCCGGAGTCGCCAGGATAGACGCCGCCTTCGCCACCGTCAATAAGGAGATCTCCGGTTTTGTGAGGATGGAGAACGATTCGCGGCAGCTCGTTCGTCTTACGGGATACGTTAATTTATTATACGAGGACAGGATCGATTTTAACGGAGTGGTAAATGAGAATTCATTCGATATCGAAGTAAGGCCGCCGAGCGGGACCATCAGGGCCGAGGGACGGATTACCGAGGAAGGCATCCTGATAATCAATTTTAAAACGACGCACCTAAGACTCGGTGATTTCGATATAGTTTGCGACGGTTTTATTAAGAATAAGATTACGAAAAATCCGGAGGCTCCGGGCGGCTCACGCATAGAAGGAGAGATCGAAACCAAAAACCTTCTTCTCAATTACAAGCCTTTTCTCGATTTAAAAGCGTCTTACAGTATCTCGGACGGCATCCTTGAGATACCCGGCCTGGCATTGGCCGATATTGTAAGAGGCCGCGGTAAAATAGACCTGTCGAAGCGCTATAATACAGATTTCGTTTTAACGGTAAATAACCTGAGCCTGGGCTGGCTTTTATTGGGGCTCGGCGCGAAAGACCCCTCTTCTGTGCTGACAGGCACCATGAACGGTAAATTTGATTTCAAAGGGCCGATAGAAAGATTAAGGTCCGACGTTCAGCTCAATATCCGGAAGGGGACGATCGCCAAGCTCGATTTTGACTTCTTAAGCGCTCACATGAAAGGCGAAGGCCCGATCATCAGGATAGAAGATTCGAGAATTACCAGAGAGAGCGGGTATTTCGCGCTTGCCGGAGAGATAGATTTGAGGAAGATGGGTCATGCCAATCTTTTTGATGATATAAAGATCACCACGGACGAGAGCTCGATTACATGGGACGGCCTGAATGTCACAAGAGTGCAGGGCACGCAGGAAGTGAGGATGGGGAAGAGGTTGAGCGATGATATTAATATCGACTTCAGGAAATTCATTACCGACGAAAAGGTTGACGCGAGCATGAAATACGGCGATGAGGTGCAGCTGAAATATAAGCTCCAACCTAATGACAGCCTGAAGGTGACGGTGGGCGCCGAAAAAGATTTTTTCGGCTTTGAGCATAAGGACAAATTTTAGGGTATTTATGAAAAAAATATTGGATCTTCTCGTAGCGCTTGGGCACCGTTTTATGGACTTCGTAAGGTATACGGGAGGCCTCACGATCCTTTTAGGGCAGACGATCTTCTGGATACCGATGCCGCCGTTCAGGCGCCGCCAGATATTTGAGCAGATGTCCAGGATAGGCGTCGACTCGCTTCCGATAGTATCCCTGATAAGCCTCTTCACCGGGATGGTGCTGGCGCTTCAGAGCGCGTACCAGATGCAGAAATTCTCCGCCGAGATGTATATCGCGTCCCTTGTCGCTTTCTCCATGACGAGGGAGCTCGGACCGGTGCTTACGGCGTTGATCGTCGCGGGCCGTGTCGGCGCGTCTATCACGGCGGAAGTCGGGACAATGAAAGTCACCGAGCAGATCGACGCCCTGGAGACGCTCGCCACCAATCCTATAAAATATCTCGTCGTCCCGAGATTTCTGGCGCTCATGATAATGCTTCCGCTTCTTACTTTATACGCGGACATGATCGGCGTAATCGGCGGCTACATCATCGGTGTATACAAACTGGGCATATCGCACGCGATGTATATGCAAAATACCTGGCACCCGTTGAAATATAAGGACCTTTTTACGGGCCTGGTAAAGAGCTACTTTTTTGCGATAATAATTTGCATCGTCGCCTGCTACGAAGGCATGACCGCGGAAGGCGGGGCCGAGGGTGTGGGCCGTTCCACAACGTCGAGTGTCGTAGTCAGCTTCATCCTGATAATCGCGTGTGACTGCTTCTTCACGGCGCTATTCTATTTTGTGATGAGGTGATGAGGATATGATCGAAATCATCAATCTATGCAAATCATTTAACGGGCACGTGGTGCTGGACAACCTGAACCTCGCCATAAATACCGGCGAGACGACGGTCATAATCGGAAGGTCCGGCTGCGGCAAGAGTGTTCTTCTGAAGAATATAATAGGAATCCTTAAACCCGACTCCGGCCAGGTCTTGGTTAACGGGAAAGATGTGGCTAAGATGGACGAGAAAGAGCTGAACGTGTTAAGATTGAAATTCGGAATGCTCTTCCAGGGGGCCGCGCTCTTCGATTCTTTGAACGTCCGCGAGAACGTCGCGTTTAATATGCTCGAGCATATGAATTCTTCGCCCGTCGAGATCGATAAGGCCGTGAAAGAGTCACTTGCGCTTGTCGGCTTGAAAGCGATCGAGGACAAAAAACCGGCGGAGCTATCCGGCGGGATGAGGAAGAGGGTGGGGCTCGCGAGGGCGATATGCATAAGGCCCCAGATAATCCTCTACGATGAGCCGACGACCGGCGTCGACCCGATCATGGGGGACGCGATAAACGACCTTATCATAGAACTGCACAATAAGCTCAAGATCACATCGATCGCCGTGACGCATGACATGACGAGCGCTTACAAGATCGCGAACAGGATCGCGATGCTTTACAACGGAAAGATAATCACGGTCGGGACGCCCGACGAGATAAAGAATACGAAGGACCCTATAGTGCGCCAGTTCATAACCGGCGCCGGCAAGGGGCCTATTACCGAAGGCATAGATTTCGAACATTTAATAAGGGGGTAATGATGAACGGCACAAGGACTTTTGAACTGAAGGTCGGGGTATTTATATTGATAGGTATAGCTATTCTATTTTTGATAGTATTTTCGATCGGCGACATCAATTTGTCGAAGACCGGTTATAAGATAAAGATCTTGTTTGGCTTCGCGGCCGGTATCGGGCCTTCGGCGCCTGTGAGGCTGGCCGGCGTGGGCGTGGGCCAGATCCAGGGTATAAGGATAATCCGGGACGAATTGGCCAAGACGACAAAGGCCGAGATCACCGCGTGGGTAAATGACGGCGCAAAGATAGAGAAAGACGCCGTCGTCACTATCAATACGCTTGGGCTTCTGGGAGAAAAATATCTCGAGATATTTCCCGGCACATCCGGTAGCGCCATATTAAAGAATAACGAGACGATCACAGGCAAGGACCCGGTCCCGATGGAGCGGATCACCGAGAATCTCGCGAACCTCTCCGACTCCATTAGCACTATAGTCGAGCGCCTCAAGAAAGGCGAGGGGACGATAGGAAAATTATTGACAGATGACAGCGTATATAAGAATCTGGAAGAATTTACGGCGGATTTAAAGAAACATCCGTGGAAACTTTTAAATAAGCCGAGAGGCGAAGATTAGCTAGAAAGGTCCTTCGAACGCTCCTATTCGTCGCGTTCTCAGGATCGATTTTTCTTTCGAAAAATCGGAGGCAGGGTAAGTTATGACAATAATATTTTTAAGGCTGTTTTTTGTTTTCGTATCAAGCGTAGCGGGATACTACATTGGGACGCTTATGGGGGATTTTACTGTCAAGTGGGCCATCGGCGGCGCGGGAATAGGATTTTTCAGCTCTGTCGCTATAATTTTAGTGGAGATGGGCATGAGGAGGTTCTCGATAAGAAACCTTTCCGCGGCGGTCTTCGGGCTCATATTCGGATTTTTCATGGCGTGGGTATTGACAAGCGTCATGCGCCTTATACCGATGAGCCTTCAGCTCTTCTCGTCCCTTCAGATAATCCTGATACTTATCTTTTGCTACCTTGGTATGGTAATAGCGATGAGGGGCAAGGACGAGTTCAACCTTATAATACCTTACGTCAAATTTGTCAGGCAGGACAAGAGGGACGAGATCGTAATCCTCGATACATCCGTCATCATAGACGGAAGGATCGCCGATATATTCCAGACCCGTTTTATCGAGGGGAGGATCGTGATACCGAGGTTCGTTCTTAAGGAACTGCAGCAGATCGCGGATTCACAGGATGCGTTGAAGAGGAACCGCGGCCGCCGAGGCCTCGACATACTGAATAAGATCCAGAAGAATACAGCCCTCGACGTGAAGATCCAGGAAGAGGATTTTCCGGAAGTGAAGGAAGTGGACGCCAAACTCGTCAAGCTCGCGAAACTATTGGGCGCCAAGATCTTCACGAACGATTTCAACCTTAATAAAGTCGCCGAGTTTCAGGGGATCAGCGTGCTGAATATAAATGAGCTTGCCAATTCCCTTCGTCCGGTAGTGCTCCCCGGCGAGACGATGGAAGTGAGGATCGCGAAGGAAGGCAAAGAGTATAACCAGGGCGTCGCGTATCTCGATGACGGGACTATGGTCGTAGTGGATAACTCGAAGCATATTATCGGAGCTGTCACGAAGGTCGTAGTTACGAGCGTCCTCCAGACCTCTGCCGGAAGGATGATATTCGCACGGCTCGAGGACCAGTCCCGGCCTCAAGGGCCCTCCTGGAAGGGAAAATGACCCGCGTCCCGCGCGTAATCGCGATCGTTCCCGCCGCCGGATACGGTAAGAGGCTCGGCGCCGGGGGAAAGAAACCGTTCGTCCTTTTGCGAAAAAGACCGATAGCGAGTTACGCTTTAAAGGTTCTGGATGACTGCCCGTTAATCGATGCTATAATAGTGGCGTCGGAAAAATCCTGCATAAAAGATTTCAAGGTACTGATAGACAGATACGGTTTTAAAAAGATAAAAAATGTTGTTGCCGGAGGCAGGACCCGCCAGGCGTCAGTCGCTAATTGTATCCGGGAAATTCCGCCATCTTATGACATAGTATTGATCCATGACGCGGCGCGGCCGTTTATTGACGAGAAAGTGATAAAGAAATCTATTCATCTTGCGGAAAAATTCGGCGCCTGCATAGTCGCGGTTCCTGAGTTAGATACGGTCAAGCTCGCGGATAAAAGGCTTTTCGTTAAGAAAACCCTCGATAGAAAAAAGATATACCGGGCCGAGACACCGCAGGCCTTCAGGTATGATGTTATAAAAAAGGCATACGCCGCCAATAAGCACCTCGATAGGTTTACCGATGATGCCGGCCTCGTGGAAAATCTGGGCCTGAAGATAAAGATCCTCAAGGGTTCTTGCGGAAATATAAAGATAACTACCAGGGAGGACCTAATACAAGCGGAGGCGCTTTTATGAGCATGAGAATAGG
>JAPLMI010000148.1 GCA_026387115.1 Candidatus Omnitrophota bacterium
GCGCGGCCTGCAGAAAAGCGTTCTGCTCCCCATGCAGCCCTCTACAGAGTTCGTGGCGTTCGCCGGAGGGAATCCTGAATTTCTCGCGGATACAGCCGACTTCGTCGCAGTGCCGGATTCTCGACGGCGCGCCGTTATAACCGGTCGCAAGTATCCGCTTATCTTTCACGAGAACAGCGCCTACGCGGCGCCTCAGGCATGTCGAGCGCTTCGATACCAGTTCCGCAATACCGAGGAAATATTCATCCCACGTCGGCCGTTTTCTATTTTTCACTCTTTCTCCAATCTTCTTATCAAATTCTTATACAAAGGAAATTTCCTGACAAGTTTATCGACTCCTTTACGCACCAGCTGTAAATTCTTCTCATTCTCCGGATCGGATAACACCTGATCAACAAGGCGCGCGGCCTGGCGCATCTCGGCCTCTTTCATGCCGCGCGTCGTCACGGCCGGCGTGCCGATGCGGATGCCGCTTGCTATATGCGGCGGCCTCGTATCGTAAGGTATCAGGTTCTTATTGGCGGTGATGCCTGCCCTATCCAAAACGGCCGCGGCGTCCCGGCCGGTTATATTCTTATTCGTCAGGTCCGCGAGAAAGAGGTGGGTATCCGTCCCGCCGGATGTTATCCTGTAGCCGAGCCTGGCCATCTCTTCAGAAAAGGTTTTAGCGTTTTTCACTATCTGTTTCTGGTAGGTTTTGAATTCGGGCAACAGAGCTTCCTTAAAACACACCGCCTTCGCCGCTATTATGTGCATGAGCGGGCCGCCCTGAGCCCCCGGGAAGACTTCTATGTCGATCTTTTTTGCGAATTCTTTTTTGCACATTATAAATCCGCCCCGCGGCCCGCGCAGCGTCTTGTGAGTCGTTGAGGTTACAAATTCCGCGTAAGGGACCGGATTCTGGTGAAGGCCCGCCGCCACGAGCCCGGCTATGTGCGCGATATCGACGAAAAGATACGCGCCGACCGAATCGGCGATCGATCTAAACTTTTTAAAATCTATCATCCTCGGATAGGCGGAGGCGCCGGCCACTATCATCCGGGGCCGGTGCTGCTTGGCAAGGCTTGCGATCTCGTCGTAATCGAGCATCTCGGTCTTACGGCTTACGCCGTAAGAGATTATCTTATAAAATTTGCCTGAAAAATTATGGGGATTGCCGTGCGAGAGATGGCCTCCGCAGGCGAGGTCCATCGCGAGCACCGTGTCGCCCGGATTCAGCATAGCGAAATATATCACCATGTTGGCCGGCGTCCCCGCATGCGGCTGGACATTAACGTGTTCAGCGCCAAATAGTTTCTTAGCGCGGGCAATGGCGATCTCCTCGACGACATCTACATTGCGGCATCCGTTATACCATCGCGCGCCGGGGTACCCTTCGGCGTACTTGTTGGTGAGAATCGACCCTTGCGCCTCCAGGACCTCCTCGCTTACGAAATTCTCGCTCGCTATCAATTCCAGGTTGTTATTTTCGCGTTTTGCTTCATCCAGAATCGTCTTGTAAATTTCCGGATCCTTCTTCTTCAGGCTGTCCATATCATCTTTCCTTTAATTTTGATTCGATTTCCTTGATTTGTTTCACTCGGCGCGCGTGCCGCTCGCCGGCGTGTTCCGTCGTAAGCCACACCTTCAGTATCTCTTTCGCTTCCCTGAAATCCGTGTAATCCGCGGCCAATACTATGATATTGCAGTCGTTATGCTCCCTCGACGACTTTGCGATATCGGCGTCGTAACAGGCAGCCGCCCTTATGCCGTGAAGCTTGTTCGCTATTATCGCCATGCCGACGCCGGTTTTGCAGATGAGTATGCCGCGGTCCGCCTTACTCTGCGAAACAACCTTCGCAACCTCGAAACCGATCATCGGGTAATCGCAGGATTCTTTAGAATGAGTCCCGAGGTCCTGTATGACATAGTTCTCTTCCTTTAAAAATTCCACTATCTTATTTTTTAATTCATAACCGCCGTGGTCGCTCCCTATCGCTATTTTCATGCTCATAATATTTTCGCTATCCTTTCGATTTTTCAAAGAAAAATCGATCCTGAGAACGCGACGAAAAGGAGCGTTCGAAGGATCTTTACAATAATTCTGCTATTCTTCTAACCTCTTTTTTTATCAGATTCAAAACATATTTATAAAATTCTACCGGACGGCCTATCGGGTCCGGAATGCCAATCCCTTCCTCATGATTTTCGTTATCGGGCTTACCGAATTCCTTTAATAGAAATGTTTTACCGGAGGCCTCCGGCACTCTTCTTGATACTTCAACCTTATGCAGATCCTCCATCGCCAGTATCAGGTCCGCCTTGACGATCATCTCGGCGGTGACGCCCCTGGACCTGAAATCGTCCATGACTACACCTTCCGCCTTCAAAACATTTATTGTCTCTTCGGTCGGCGGCAGCCCTTCCAGGCCTTTTATACCGGCGGAAGTTACCTCTATACCGGACTTACCCAGCTCTTTAAGATATTTTTTTAAAAGCCCTTCCGCCATCACTGAGCGGCAGGAATTTCCCGTGCAAACGAATAGAATTTTTTTCACTTTTATCATAAATCAATGATCTCTGATAAAATTTCCCGTGATATCGCTCCTTCACGCAAGATCCGCGCCGGCTTCACAGTGAGATCCACAACGGTGGATTCCACGCCGAGGTCCGCCGGCCCGCCGTCAATTACAATGTCAATTTTTCCGTCGAGCTCTTTAAGAACATCTCCGGCAGTCGCCGGGGGCCAGCTGCCGCTTAAGTTCGCGCTCGGCGCGTAAACAGGGACTCCCGCCTCACGTATCAGTGAAAGCGCGATCTTGTGTTTCGGCATCCTGAAGCCGATATTTTCGCCTTTTCCGGACTTCAATATGATCGTCAGCGGCCCGGGCCAGAATTTATGAGTCAGGGCCGCGGCCGCTTCAGTCAATTCGCATCCCCAGACGTCTTTTAGGGCGCTTATATCGGAAATTTGCACGGTAAAAGGCTTCGCCCTGGGCCTGAGCTTGACTTTATATAATCTGGCTACCGCCTTTTTATCTAATACATTCGCGCCGAGGCCGTATACGGTTTCCGTCGGGAACGCAACGATCCCGCCCTTTTTAATCACATCCGCCGCCTTAGATATCGATCTCTTGTCTGGGGTCTCGGGGTCTACTTTTAATACGATCGTCCGTTTCATTAAACCTTGTATGACCTACGCGGTCGACATACGTCGACCGCGTAGGTCGAATCGGTCTCTACCTGTTCTTTTTTCTGACGGCCTCGGCAAGTTCTTTTTTGAACGCGGCCAACTTTTTCTCTATCGCTTTATCTTCGAGGCTTAAGATTTCGCAGGCAAGTATCGCGGCATTTTTCGCGCCGGTCTTGCCGATCGACATCGCGGCAACCGGCACGCCCGACGGCATCTGGACCGTCGAAAATAACGAGTCGATGCCTTTAAGTTCCGGGGTCTGCATCGGAACGCCTATCACGGGAAGCGTTGTATGGCTCGCCACAACACCCGCAAGGTGCGCGGCGCCGCCGGCTCCGGCGATGATAACCTTGACGCCTTTTGAGCGGGCACATCGAGCGAACCGCGCCACGTCTTCGGGCGAACGGTGCGCCGACAGTATCT
>JAPLMI010000197.1 GCA_026387115.1 Candidatus Omnitrophota bacterium
GTGATAGCCGAACACGCCAACCAGGCTAAGGCTTTCAGGGAAGCTATGAAGGCTATCGGCTTGGAAATATTTTCGAAATCTCCGTCTAACGCGGTGACCGCGGTTAATGCTCCGGCCGGTATAGACGCGGAGGGCATCATCAAGCTCTTAAAAACAGAGTTCGGCGTGACGTTTGCAGGCGGCCAGGAACAGCTTAAGGGAAAGATCTTCAGATGCGCCCATATGGGCGGTATCGATAAGGAGCATACGATCGAATCTGTCAAAGCGCTGGAGCAAGCGCTTGTAAAGCTTGGATATAAGTTTAAACAGGGAAGCGCAATAGATGCAGCGGAAAAAATTTTAGGGGGATAACGATGGCATTTAAGGTACTTATCAGCGATTCGCTTTCGAAAGAGGCGGTGGATATATTAGAGAGGGAGAAGGAGTTCAAGGTAGACGTCAATACAAAACTTACGCCGGATGAACTGAAAAAGGCGATCAAGGATTACGACGCGCTCCTTGTCCGGAGCGCGACCAAAGTCACGAAGGATGTGATAAGCGCCGCGGATAAGCTGAAGATAATCGGCCGGGCGGGCGTGGGCCTTGACAATGTCGACGTTGAGGCGGCTTCGAAGAAGGGCGTTATCGTCGTCAATACGCCCGGCGGCAATACGATATCTACGGCGGAGCATACCGTTACGATGATGCTGGCGCTTTCGAGAAATATTCCCCAGGCCGATTTTTCGATGCGGAAGGGCGAGTGGGAGCGCAAGAAGTTCACGGGGGTGGAGCTTTACGGAAAGACGCTCGGCATAGTAGGGCTGGGCAGGATCGGCACCGAGGTCGCTAAACGGGCGCTCAGCTTTGAGATGAAGGTCCTTGCGTATGACCCATACCTGTCGGCAGAGAAGGCTAAGGAGCTCGGGATCGAATTGGTCGATCTTAACAGGATATTCAAAGAGTCCGATTACATAACCGTTCATACGCCGCTTACGGATGAGACGAAACATATGATATCCGAAAAAGAATTCAGCCTGATGAAGAAGGGTGTAAGGCTTTTGAATTGCGCCAGGGGCGGCATAATAGATGAGGAGGCGCTCGTCAGGGCGATAGAGGGCGGCAAGGTCGCGGGCGCCGCCTTTGACGTATATGAAGAAGAGCCGCCGAAAAACTCGAAGCTCCTGAAGCTCGACAAGGTCGTGCTGACGCCGCATCTCGGAGCGTCTACTGAAGAGGCTCAGGTCAATGTGGCGATAGACGTGGCGAATACGGTAAGGGACGCGCTTCTGGGCCGCGGCATAAGGAATGCGGTCAATGTGCCCTGTGTCGATGCCGAAATATATAAGGTGATAGAGCCGTATTTGAAGCTTGCCGAGAAGATGGGTTCCATGCACACGCAGCTTGCGGAAGGCCACGTAAAGCGCGTCAAGATCAGATACGTCGGAGATCTTTTGAAGTACGATCTGGCGCCCTTCACCGTATCTATAATGAAGGGCATGCTTACCCCGATACTTCAGGAGACGGTAAACTACGTCAATTCTCTCGTGATCGCGAAAGAGCGCGGGATAAGCATCGTTGAGTCGAAGACCGCCGAAATACAGGATTTTGCGAGCCTTATTATAGTGGAGGTCGAGACCGATAAGTCGAAAGGCGTGATCTGCGGCACCTTATTTACGAAGGTCGACCCGAGAATAGTAAAGATAAACGAGTTTTACGTCGACTGCGTTCCGGAAGGCAACATGCTCGTCGTATTCAATAAAGACGTTCCCGGAATCATAGGCCAACTGGGCACTATATTCGGTAAGAATAGCATCAATATCGCGAGCGTGTCGTTCGGCCGCGAAGAGAAAGGCGGCAGGGCCGTCAGTGTATGGAATGTCGATAGCGATGTGCCGAAAAAAGTTTTGGATGAGCTTAGAAGCGCGAAGAACGTAGAAGGGGTGAAATTGGTAAAACTATAAGCAAAAAGGACAAATCATGAAAAAGCAAAATAAGATTTACATTGTCGACGTTACGAACAGGGACGGTGTCCAAACCTCGAGGCTGGGGCTGGCGAAACTGCAGAAGACTATGATCAATATTTACCTGAACGACATGGGCATCGCGCAGTCCGAATTCGGATTTCCCGTAACTAGACATGAGACGAATTATCTCAATGCGAACGTTGAACTTGCGAGGCTTGGCGTTCTAAAGCCGATAATGCTTAGCGGCTGGATCAGGGCGATAAAAGAGGATGTCGAGAAGGCGCGGAAGATGACGAATGTCGAGAACCTCAATCTTTCTATCTCTACGTCCGACCAGATGATAAACGGCAAGTTTCAGGGCCGCATCACGAAGAA
>JAPLMI010000137.1 GCA_026387115.1 Candidatus Omnitrophota bacterium
TGCATTATCTGGGATATCGCGGTGTCCCCGGCAAGTTCTATCAGAAGATGGAGATGGCTCGGCACAAGACAGAACGCGAACAATTTGAATTTATACTGCTCTTTGCACTTTCTCAATAGGTCGAGATACATGGCGTAGTCACTTCCTTCCTTAAATATCTCCGCGTTGTTGTCCCCTCTTGATGTAACATAGTAAAGCGCTTTTTCGATGTTTATGCGTGGCACTCTAGGCATCTTCTTTCCCTTTCTCTTTCCGAAAGCCCGTTCGGAGCGTGGCACTTTTCAAATTTTCGAAAAAAAATCTCAGGCAAGTGCTGAGATTCTTACCTTCCATCATAAAGGATATCACATATTCCGAAAAAGTCAATGGCGCGGTATCTAACTTTTTCATTTCTTATTTTTTCCCGTCAAGCTCTCTTCAAGGTCTCTTATTCTTTTTTTCTCCGTCTCGATTTTTTTCGCCAGGTCGGAATACAGGTCAAGGCCGGGCTTATACTTTTCGTTCATCTCTTTTCTGATATTTTCGCGCGCCAGTGATACGTTCCGGCCGAACTCCTCCATTTTCGCATCTATCGTTTTTTTAAATACGTCGTTCGTCTTAAGGCCGTTCAGGACAAGCCATCCGTCCGCAAGGCATAATAAAAAGATCGCGATAGCCAATACCCATGTGAGAATTCTCAAATTCATCCGATTTAATTATTTCAGGTTAGTTATGGCCGCTTTGATCTCATCCCGGTCCGGCGCTTGAGGCCTTAATTTCAGGTAAGCTCTATAATGATAAATGGCCCTCTGCCTATCGTCCCTTATGGTATCGTAGGCCAGCGCTAGATTGTAATGGGCGTCGGCGTTATTGGGATCGAATTTAAGCGAGCTCTCATAAGCCCTTATCGCCTCTTCGTAGTATTTGGCCTGAGTGTAAGCGACGCCGAGATTGTAGTAATAGGTAGACCTTTCCTTCTTCAGCTTCCTGTCGAGTGAGTCTATCTTCTTCCTCAGGCTCTTCGACTCTTCCGCCATCTTTGACTCTTTTTCGGGCATTTCCTTGGCCATCTTCTTCTCAAGCGCCTCCAGATTTGTCTTCAGCCTCTGCAGGTTGGCTTCCTTAGATTCAAGCGTCTTCTTCGCGTCGTCGACGGCTTTATTCAGGATCTCCTTTTCATTCTGCAGTTTTGTGTTTATGGCGAGATACGAGGCCGCGTCGGATGAGAGCTTTTCGTTCTCTTTGGCGATATCATCTTTTTCGGCGCGGGCCTCCTGCAATCGCGCTACGGTATCCGCGAGGATCTGTTTGGTATTGTTAAATTCTCTGGTAAGAACATTCTTTTTGGAGAGTAAAAAGATGTTTCCGGCGGCGAGCATGAGGGCGAGCCCCGTGAACGCGAAGATCTTGGCCTTATACGGTATAGCCATTATTGTTTATACATTCCCGAATACTTAGTCATTACTCTTTATTATCTCCCAGTCTTTTCCCTCGCGCATGATATTGAGGTAATACTTCGCTTCTTCAGCTTTTTTTGGCGACGGGGCGGTCTTCAGGGCTCTTTTCAGGTGATAAATGGCCTTTTGGGTATCTCCGAGATAATGCTCATAAAGAAGGCCGAGCTTAAAGTGGGCATCGGAGTTATTGGGGTTCGCCTGGAGCGCGTTTTCGTACGCATTCATCGCCGATTTGTAGAGCTTCGACTTCGTGTACGCGTCGCCCAGCTCGACATACAATTTTTCTTTCTCTGTGTCTTTATCATCCTCGTCTATACTGAAAAACTCGTTCAGCGCCGGACTGGCCCCCGGTTCGCCGGTCTTAAGGCCCGCCTTCCGCTTGGTTTTCTTATCTTTTTTTGCGGTGTCTATCTTGAATATCTTATTTAATATGGGGGTTTTATCGACGGCGGCAATAGCATTGGAAGAGAATAAGATAGCGGTCATTGCGGATATAATCACTATGAAATTTTTCATTCGGCTCCACCTCTATTTTTAATACCGTTTTAAGCCTTTCATCCTGGTCTCGATACCGGTATCGGGCACATCTCTCTGGAAAGCCTTCTTTTCCAATTTACCCGATTCGCCGCCTATGCCTTGCGGGGCTATCTCATCGATTTTTCTTCCGACAAGCTTCTCCCTGATCTCTTTGGTGACCATATCCGGGGGAATCGATTTTTCCGGTTCGGTGCCGGGCACAATGGCTTCTCCGGTAATGATGTGCGGGGTCAAAAATACTATGATCTCCTCTCTCTTCGTCTCTGTGTTGCGGTTGCCGAATATGAAGCCCAGCCACGGTATTTTGGCAAACGGCGGAATACCCTTAACATCGTCAGATTTGGTATCCTTCATCAGGCCCGCTATCATGATCATGGTGCCGTCCTTTATCCTTACGACCGTTTCGGCTTCGGATGTGCTCACAATCGGCACCTTGGTGCCGGCGGTGGTCGAGAGGGTGCTCGTCACGGAACTTATT
>JAPLMI010000122.1 GCA_026387115.1 Candidatus Omnitrophota bacterium
GCCGACTCGAGGAGTTTCTTGAGGTGCTTGTTCAGACGAGGCAGGTCATTGAGATTGTTGGCTTTGATCGGCCGCAATATGAACTTGAGCCGATCGATGAAGTAGATTGGATTTGCTTTGAGGTCGGCCAGCAAGACATGATCGCTTTCAGGTTTTTCGACTAGTAGATTGTAGAGCTTGTAGAATGACTCTTCGTCATCGTTCAAATAGGACCTGCCGACTCCGATCAGGCCTTCGAGCTGGCCCAGTTCGTCCTCGCCGAGATCCAGTTTCTCAAAATTAACATATATTACGCGCACGCCCGGCTTATCCAATAGCGCCTGCTGTTCAGGGCTAAGTTTATTGCGCGGTAAGATAGTAACTGCCTGCCCCTTCATATTTTCTGGGTCTGTGGCAAAATTGATGAGCTTATCTATGCTATTTTCAAACTTTATCCGGTCATTAGTCTTTGTCGCTACGTCACGCATCATCTTCTGCTGTCTATCCGCGCCGTAACCCTGCCATATCCTCATCGTCTGGGACTCTTCCGCAGCTTCCGGCGCCTTAATCTTGCCGTAAGCATAATCGACCATATAGGCTCTGATCATTTCTTTAACAAATTCTGGGCTTTCCTTCTTAAATTTTCTCATCACATCATCCACGAGATTTATCATATTCTGCGTATATCCCGGTTCCGAATTCGGCCCGCGCATCATATCGGTAAAGGAAAAAATAGTTTTTTGCAGCGTTTCATTTTTCTGCATAATCCCAAGATCAACAAGAACCTTCACCACCTCAAGCCCAATCTCAACGCCTTCATCCAGCGCCTGCTCCAGCAGCCCTCCCGACTCGACACCCTCTCTTATCGCCGTCAGTACCTCCGCCGGTGTCGAAGCAGAAACTGCGTCATTGCGAGGAAAAATAGGGACTGTCCCCGGACTGTAATCTAAGCGAGGTGGGGACTGTCCCATTTTTTCCGAAGCAATCTCGCTTCCCGATTCGCGACCGCTTTCAGGCTTCGTTTCCGCCGGCGCGGTTGCCGTAGAAGGAACTTCAGGGGACGGTCCATTTGGTGCCACCCCATCCGCGGCGGCCGCGCTGTCGCCCGGCGTGGTTTTCGCGTCAGAACCGTCCTCAATATTCTCTTTTTTACGCATAGTAGACACAATTAAAGGGGTTGAATTTCCCGGAATCTTCGCATAGTAGCGTGAAACCGTTTCAAAACCGAGCGACTCCGTTTCGGTTTCAGTAAATAACTCTTCTTCTTCCCCTATATAATAAATACTTACTATAATCCCTCCCGCCTTTAATACTCGATTTATCGGCATATATCGTGCTTTTATCAATTCAGCCCTGGTAAGTTTTCCCGAGAGGCTTAATGGCGCGTACCTGGGATCGTTAAAGTAAAGCGCCTTTTTTGCGTAGATAAAATCTAATGACTCATTCGGGCAGGAGGCAAAAAAGTCATTATATTCCGATACCTTATGTAATCCCGGTATTTCATTTTCGGCGCCGCCAAAACCCTCGCCTACCCCCATGATATTCGCCCCTTGAGCGCGAAGATATTTTAGAAATTCAAGGCTGGAGGCCGGACCAAGTTCAAGACCTCTCTTACCTCGTATATTTTCGATATTTCCGTATTGACTGATTAACTCCCTCATAATAGGCCAAAATTCGGTAAGGCCTGGCCTTTTCTTTTCTTCGGCCGTAGGTTTACATAATGGCTTAAAGTCTTCTAACATCGGAGTTGGCAGGGATTTTGCTTTTAACGCCTCTTCTTCGAATTCGGCCAGCTTTATGGGATCCTCTAAAATAAGCTGCTCCCTAATCAGCCTTTCCCTGTCATAGAGGCCTGTTTTTTCGAGATAACTAATTAATCTCTGAGCTGAGCACTGCCTTACAAAATCCTTGTTAAATTCCGCCGCGGCCGCGCCGCCGCCTTTTCTTCCTCCCCTCATCTTCGCGAGGAAATTCCACATTTTCTTCTCGTAGCCCAGGGGTATATTTATAAATATCCGGGAAAGAGCAAGGTGCATTGCCACAAAGGGCCCGGTTGCCATCCTGAACGCTTTTTTCAAAATGCCATCTTCTGCCTTGCCGGAATAGCTGAGCGGATAAACTTCTTCTGAAGGTTCTTCATGACGCAGAGTCCTGGAAGATAAATATGTCCCCCACAAGATGGACGCGCTATTGGCGATTATGACCGTCAATGGCTTTTCCAGCTCCGGATCCATGCCAAATAAAGACAATAGCTCAGGCAGCATGAAGAATATGAACGGCCATATGACGCACATATAAAATACCGCGTCCCTGTTGAATATCATTTGAATTTTCTTTTCGAGAGGCCTCAAAGAATCCTCTATGGTGCGCAGGGAAAAGGCTTCCCGCACGCGCAGGCTGGTCAATCTATGCCACCACGTTATGTAGGCAAAATATACGCGGTAGTACACGGTCGTGTATATATATTCCTGCATAAGCACTTTCGATATTTTCCCCAACCCTCCTCCGGTGATCGCTTCTATACAGTTCAGGAAAGATAGCCAGACTATGAGTATGGCCCCGTAAAAAGTTCCGTTATATGCGGCATAACCTAACGTACGCCTGAATATGCTGATCTTGCGGTCGCGGATAGGCATCTGCCGATGCTGGAACATTTGTGCCGCGAAATCCGATACAGCGCTAAGCAGGAATGCCGTCAGGCCGTTTGTTATATATGGATGGGCCTGCTCTATCTGAGCGTAGGATTCGCTGACTAACGGCGTAACCATGAAGAATAAGACTATGGCCGCAGAAGCGATTGTATATAAATAATTCATATTCCGGATGACGCATGCCTTCGTGATCGCGATCCAGCTCGGCACGGCAACGTACGGTGCTCTTGCCGGCATCCCATTTTTCGAATCAACTTTCAGGGACGTTTTCATTTCTGATCTCAGATCTGTCCCTTGAGGGGACACTTCTGATCTTGATTTTGAAAACGTCCCTGAATTTTCTTCGGGCTTTCGTGACGCCGTTAAGCTTATATCGTGTTTTTCAATGCTTAGCACATCTTCATCGTAATATTTCGACTTATCAGCAAATATTACGGGCATTCCGAAGTCAGGGCCTGCAAACAATTTGCAGGCGACACCCATCTCTTTGCCGAAATTCGGGAGGATCGCTATTTTAATATCGATCCTCTTGCCATTTTTTCGGATATAGTCGGGGCGTTGTTCGAGATTCTCAAATCCCCCTGCATCTTTTACCGCAGATCTGACAAACTCTCTGAACCTCTCATTGGAAACAGAGCTATATCCCTTCTCGAATCGTTCCCTGAATTCAGGCAGAAGAACACCTTTTGGCGTGGCGAGATTCTGGAAGTCGCCGGCGTAGGCGATGTCATTAAACAGAAAGACCCCTGCGACGAAAGCCGCAAGAGCCTTCTTCAAAATCTTCTTATTTATGGTCATAATATTCTTATTATCCATTCTTTTAACAAAATATATAAATAAAATTATAACATATGGCAAGATTAAGTCAATAGAAAGCTAGCTAGCTTTTTTTAACCTAACACTTGTGCTTTAGAGGACTATTTTAGGAGGGTTTGTTTTTGGTGAACAGTTGGGTCTTATTCTCTTCGCCGCGCATCAGCCTTTTGATGTTCTCCTTATGCTTGTAGATAGTTATCACGCAAAGGATCACGCTTAATAAGGTCACGTATAAGGAGCCGCCGAATATAGCGGATATTACCGGAAAAGAGATAAGGCTGAGTATGGAGGCCAGAGATACATAGCTCGTGAGTGAAAACACCAGAAACCATATCACTGCCGACGGAAGAAGTATCTTGGGCGCGAGCGCGACCGCTACCCCGAGCGTGGTTGCGATCCCCTTTCCGCCCTTGAATTTTAAAAAGACCGACCATATATGGCCGCATACAACGACGAGCCCTAAGAGGCACCGGTAAAAATCGTAAACGAGATCTATGCCGAAAGCGTAAAAGAAACCGGCCACTGCCGTGACGGCAAATACGCCTTTCAGCGCATCCACAACCAATGTAATGACCGCGGGAATCTTCCCCACCGTCCTTAAGACGTTCGTGGCCCCCGCATTCTTCGAACCGACATCCCTTATATCTATGCCCTTAAAGATCTTCGCCATGATGAAACTGGTCGGAAACGAGCCTATGAGATAAGCCGATAGGATCGAAAGCGCCAGCATCAGGATCGATACCATTTTAGCGCCCCGCCTTTTTCAGATGATTATTATTCTCGCCGAGAAGCCTCGACCCCTTCATTATGTAATCGATGCC
>JAPLMI010000208.1 GCA_026387115.1 Candidatus Omnitrophota bacterium
GATGTACTTGATCAATTCCTGGAAAAAAGGCTTATTTTTCAGCGATGCGTAGTGCGCCTCCGCGAGCTCCCGGGAAACCTGAACTATCTTTGCGGCAACTATGTCAAGCTTCGTCTCGGAAAGGCGCGTAAGGACATTGCCGGTGAGGGACTTCTTCAGCCCGTCCGGCTTAATCAAAATCAATGTCTGCTGTGTCATGGTAACCTTTTATTGTATAAATTTACCGCCTTCTCGTCAAGGGTTTTCGCAAAATGTTAAAAATCTAGTTCCAGCTGAGGATTGCGCGATTTGGCTTCTTCCAGTATCTTCTTTACCAGCAAACCCGCATTTTGCATCGCATTTTCAGCGTCCGACCTCGAAAGAAGCCCGCCCGCTTCATACGTTAACTCATTACGTTTCCGGCGCATCGTCTCAAAATGATTAACAAGATTTACGTATTTATCGCCCAGGATGGCGCCTGTCATTTCGACCACTGTCTTATGCTGCGAGCCGTCGGCAGGCCTGTAACCTTTTAAAAGAAGGAGGGCGCGCCCGGCCTTCAGCATCGCCATGTAAGCCATAAGATATGTTGCCCGATCGGCAGATATACGCAGTGTTTTCTTTGCCTCGTCGAGATCGATAATGGCTTCCTTAATCAAATCTTCTATCTGAACAATGCCGACCTTTTGCCCGGCAAGTTTGCCCTCTTTCTTTAATCTGTTTATAAGGCTGTCAATCATTAAGCCTTCCCTTTAGTAGTATAATTTTGCCCTTTAAAAGAATATTCAAAAAGCCGCCCGTATTCTTACGTTCTTTATCAAATTCTTTACGGTTGTAAATATTGAAATTGATTTCTCTGTTAAGTTTCGATTCGAGAGCGCGGATTCCGGCGGTAAGGTCATCGCGCGGAATTTTTCCTACTACTACAATATCTATATCCGAGGACTTCTTTTCCCTGCCATTCGCATGGGAGCCGTATATGAAGGCAAGCTCTATACCCTTATATGACGCCGCTAATTGCTTTAAACTTCCTTCTATACCGTCGGTCTTAAAAACTATCTTTTTTATTTCATTGAACAGTGGATATCTCTTGTTCAGAGAATAGAATTTTAATCTGCCTTTTGTATTGGATATAAATATGCCTTCCGCTTCGAGATTGCGAAGTTCGCGGGAAAGATTGCCGGCATCTTCATCTACGATAGCCGCAAGCTCACGCACATAGCGGGATGTTTCGGGGTTCGTAAAAAAATATGAAAGGATCTTCGACTTTAATTTTGAGGTTATAAGCGGATTCATAAATTATCGTTGTGATATTTACATCATTTGCTGTAAATTATACACCATCTTCGATTGCTCGTCAAGGGTTTTCTGAAATTCGGCTGAACGGATATCTAGGCCTTTTGGGAGATTATCGCGAGAACTCTGTCCAGGTCTTCGTTCGAGTAATATTCTATCTGGATCCTCCCCCGTTTCTTGCCGTGGAATATATGCACGCGGGTGCCGAGTATCTGCTGCAGCTGGTTTTCGATATCTACGATATTCCGGTCTTTTCGCGCCGGATCAATTTTTGCGCCCCGGTCTTTTTTGGCGGTCAATTGTTCGGCCTCCCTGACGGACAGGCCTTTTTTTATGATGATATCGGCGGCCCTCAGCTGCGCGGATTCCGTCGGGAGGGCCAGGATTGCTTTTGCATGCCCTGCAGTGATCGTGTTTTTAGATATATAATCCTGTATCTTTTTGGGCAACCCCAGAAGCCTTATCGTATTCGCTATCGTCGTGCGATCCTTGCCGAGAACCTTGGCTATCTTGTCTTGGGTGAAATTGAAATCGGTGATAAGTTTCTGGAACGCGTTCGCCTCTTCGATCGGATTCAATTCTTCCCTCTGTATATTTTCGATCAATGAGATCTCGAGCATGTCGACATCCGCCACATTCTTCACGATCGCAGGGATCTTGTCTATGCCCAGATTCTTCACCGCCCTTAACCTTCTCTCCCCCGCGATAAGCTCATAACCGTCCTCGGCCCTGCGGACAAGGATCGGTTGAACGACGCCTTTTTCTCTAATTGAGTTTATGAGGTCATTCAATCTATCATGGTTGAAGTCCGTACGTGGCTGGTATTTGTTTGTCCTAACCTGCGATATTGGAATCTGTAAAACTGACTCCCGGCCATCTAAAGAGCTGTCTTTTTCTGGGATTAACGCACTCAAACCCCTACCTAAAGCTTTGTTTATCATGTCTTAACTCCTTCTTCATTGATTTTTTCTAACTCATTTATAACATTAATGTTAAGCTCTTTTCCACCTAGTAACTCATTCATAAATTCCTGATATTTCAGCGCACCTATTGAGTTCTTATCGTAAAAAGCTATTGGCTTGCCAAATCCGGGTGCTTCGGTTAGCTTGATATTTCTCGGTATAACAGTCTGGTATACTTTGCCTTTAAGGAAGTTTCGTACCTCATTAATAACTTCATTTGTGAGATTCGTTCTAAAATCCGCCATCGTTAGCAGGACGCCTTCGATTTCAAGAGTTGAATTAATATTTTCCTTGACCAGGTTGATCGTGTTGACCAGCTGGCTCAGGCCTTCCAGCGCATAATATTCACATTGTATCGGTATTAATACTGAACCTGCCGCGGCCAAAGCGTTGACAGTCAACAGCCCTAGCGACGGGGGGCAATCGATAAGTATAAAATCATATTCGGAGAGGATGGGGGAGATAGCTTTTTTCAGCCGGTATTCGCGTCCCATTATGCCTACAAGCTCAACTTCCGCCCCGGTGAGGCTCAGGGTCGAGGGAATGAGAGAAAGGTTGTTTATGCCTGTTTTTATCGTGATTCCGGCCGGGTCTATTTCATCTATGAGAAGATCGTAGACGCTCTGTTTGATATTGTGTTTATTGATGCCCAGGCCGCTTGTCGCATTGCCTTGAGGATCGATATCAATAAGAAGGACTTTTTTATCTGAGAGCCCAAGATAGGTGGCAAGATTTATGGCAGTTGTCGTCTTACCGACTCCGCCTTTTTGATTGCAGATCGCGATTACTTTAGACATTAAAATTTAAATCCTTGGGGATTTCCCCGTGGAACGTTCCTTGGGGATCTATTACCAAAAATATACCCTACTATATGCGATTTGTCAAGTCGAGGATCAGGAAACTTCGGCGTTTCTCAATGTCGCGCGCTGCTCGATAATAGTCAAAAGCGTATTAACCACCCAGTATAATACCAGGCCGGATGGCATATTATAGAATATGAAGCCGAATATGACCGGCATCATGATTAACATCATCTTCTGCTGCTGCTTTTGCTCTTCTGTAACCGCCGAACCCATCGATTTTGTAGATACCTTTTGCTGTAGAACCATGGCGGCGATCATTATTAGCGGCAGGATATTGATCGTACTTCCTATTATCGGAAAAGAGATGGGCAGGGGGACCGCCTCAGGCGAAGAAAGGTCTCTGATCCACAGAAAGCGCGCGTTCCTGAGCTCGATTGATTTCATAAGGGCCTGGTACAGGGCGACAAATATCGGCATCTGTAACAACATCGGCAGGCAGCCGCTCATCGGGTTTATGTTGTACTTCTTGTAAAGCTCCATTATCTCCTTGTTCAGTTTTTTTGGATCGGCCTTATACTGGACTTTCAGCTTCTCCATCTGCGGGTGAAGTTCCTGCATCTTTTGCATCGACCTGAAGCTTTTCATTGTGAGAGGGAAGAGTATTATGTTTAAGAATATCGCGAGGAGAATTATCGAAATGCCCCAATTATGGAATAACGCGTAGAAGAATTTCAGGACGACGATGATCGCCTTGGCGATGCCGCCGAAGAATCCGTAGTTAACCGTCTCTTCGAAATCGTATCCCTGCGCTTTAAGAACGGGGATGCTCGACGGCCCTGCATACAATATGTACTTATTCTCTATGGACGATCCGGGCTGTATCGTGGCATCTTCAGTCTCCACTCCCATGACGAGGTTGCCGTCGCTGTCTTCGCTATAGAACTGCCCCTTCGTTAACGCGGACGGTTTTAGAATAACGGAAAAATATTTACTCTTTAGATCTGTCCAGCCAACGACGCCCGGATTAAATATCCGTTCGAGTTTTCTCAGCCTCTTAAAACCTACCGGCTTGCCGTTGATCTTAGACGTTACTTCGATAAGCCTTTTGTCCTGATCGGCGGTTTCGCTGACACCGGCTCCTCCTATAACTCTGTAATTCAGGTTTTTGACAAAGCCGGAGATGTTCTTTATCAAAAGCTGCAACTCTATATATTGCTTTGAGTTACGTAAAATATATTTTTTGGTTATTTCAAGATCGCCTGTTCTCGCGGAACATATTACCGCGTTATCTTTTTGGCGTATTTCATATTCTAATGCCGCCGGCAAGGTTCTGGCCAACGGATCGCTGACGGCAAAAATATAATCGTTCGGATTTTTTATCCGGACCAGCACAAAAGGCTCCTTCGACCTGAGATCGTCATAATCTTTAAGCCTTATCTCTTTTATGGCCCCGCCGACATTGCTTATAACGAGGATATATTTATCTGTTTCAAAGGCCGATTCTTTTTCCTCGAAAGAGATCTTCGGTTGGGCGATCTCCGGCGGCTTGCTTTCCCTGGCAACCGTAGGCGCGGGCCCTTGTGTCGTGGTTACCTCTGTGGCTGTCGTCTTAAGG
Organism: Candidatus Omnitrophota bacterium; assembly: GCA_026387115.1. Lineage (GTDB taxonomy): Bacteria > Omnitrophota > Gorgyraeia > 2-01-FULL-45-10 > 2-01-FULL-45-10 > JAPLMI01. Next base: position 4,656 of record JAPLMI010000208.1, read on the forward strand.
GTAGGTTTCACTACAAAATATTGGAAGGATATGATGATAAAAATTGACAGCGCTATGGCTACTATTAATCTTTTTTCCATTTTTCTTCCTTTACGCCGGGTCGTATCCGCCGCGGGAGAACGGGTTGCAGCGGATTATTCTTTTTATGCTTTTAAAAACGCCTTTGACAACGCCGTATTTGCCAATGGCGTCCGCGGCGTATTCCGAACAGGACGGATAAAATCTGCAGCATTGTAACTTGAATGGTGATAAGTAGTTACGATAAAAACGAACCGATGAAATTATAAGTTTTTTCACAATAAGAGCCCCGCGGATTTAGCGAGCTTTGAATAAATGTTCTCGAGTTTCTTATATGAAATGCGGCCGCCGAAATCGCTCCTTACGACCAGCACCAGGTCGTAACCCTCTTTCAAATCTCTCCGCGTTTTTCGATAGATCTCCCGGAAGACTCTCCTGATCCTGTTGCGCTTCGAGGCCTGTTTTACGTTCCTGGAGCTTATCGAAAATCCCAGGCGGCTGTGTTCGAGTTCATTTGGAAGGCAGTGCAAAACTACGGTTTCGAATTTCGCGCGCTGTCCCTTCTTGTATATGTTCCTGAAATCTCTCGACTTTAAAACGCGTTCGGTTTTGCCAAATTTCATATGCCTCCTCGGGACCATGGCATATGGGACCTCTCTAAGTGTAATGTCGGGTTTATGCGAGGTTTCCCGTCGGGGGTCATACCGTAAGCTTGTGGCGGCCTTTTCGTCTCCTTCTCCGGAGAACTTCCCTGCCCCATCGGTCAGACATTCTCTTCCGAAAGCCATGTTTCCGCTTCCGCTTCAGATTTGATTTGGCCGTCAGATTATATTTCATGTTTTTGACTCCTTATGTGTGCGCTAGATTATAGCATATATTTATTTTGAGTCAATAAGTTAATCGCATTGTGTCAATCCATTGTGTTGATCTTGTTTGGAAAATAGGGACAGGTCTGGGATGAGTTTTAAAAACGTCCCTTATCCTTACAACCAGCTCTCTCGGTAAAATTTTTCGTCTTTTGGAGCAGGCGGAACTTTTGTACGCCATGGCATTCTTCTATAGCCGCCCGGCCAGTGGGGTTGAGCCGTTAAATTTTGCTAAGGTTTAACTATCCCCATGCAAATTGACAAAACCGTAAACGAAAGAAGAAATATATACAAAATAACTAAAACAAAACATAAGCATCCTGGAGAGCAAAATTAGGCGAAGCCCCCTGGCCGGGCGGCTAACACCATGTTAAGGCGAGGGTACAAAGTTTCGCCTCTCGCTGAAGACTAAAAAATTTTGCCTTTATTTTTTACTTGCAAATAGCGCTCGCTTCTATTATAATATGCAAACACAACCGTCCGGCATGGCGGATATTTCGCCCTGCACGCTGTTTTGCGGCCAAGATCCGGCTGTGCACAACTTGTGAATAACTCCCGGATCTGTGTTGAAAATATGCTTATTTTCCTGTGGATAATCGCCAAATGAGGTTGCGATGCCCGAGAAAGACCCTGAAGTCTGGTTGAAGGCTCTCGATTATATTAAAAAAGAGATCGGCAACGATCAGACCTTTAATATCTGGTTCAAACCCATAAAATTCGCGTCGGTCCAGGAGGATAAAATAACCCTCGAGGTGCCGAACAAATTTTTCAAGGACTGGCTTTTGCGGTATATGAAGACTTTGTCTTCGGGGGTAGAGAAGGCGTCTGGCAAGCCGCTCGAGATAGATTTTGTATTGAATGAAACCGGCGATGAGGATATCTTAAAGAAAAATAAGGCCGGCTCCGACAAAAAAGAGGCGAAACCTTTCTGGCCTTTTGCGCGGCCCGCTCAGGATTCCGCAAAAGAGATAGGGCTTACGCTTAGATATACCTTTGAGAGCTTTGTCGTCGGGTCGTCGAACCGGTTCGCGCATGCCGCCTCGGTCGCGGTCTCCGATTCCCCGGCCAAGGCATATAATCCTTTATTCATTTATGGGGGTGTGGGACTGGGCAAAACACACCTCATGCACGCCGTCGGCCAGCGCGTCCTTCAAAAATCGCCGAAATCGAAAGTCCTCTATATAACGAGCGAAGATTTCACCAACCAGATGATCAGCGCGATCCAGAATCGCGCCATGCAGAAATTCAGGGAGAAATACAGGAGTGTCGACATACTTCTTATCGACGACATACAGTTCATAGCGGGAAAAGAGTCTACCCAGGAGGAATTTTTCCACACGTTCAACACGCTCTATGACGCCCACAAGCAGATCGTCGTCTCAAGCGACCGGCCGCCCAAGGAGATACAGTCTCTTGAAGAGAGGCTCATCTCCAGGTTTGAATGGGGGCTCGTGACAGACATCCAACCGCCTGATTTCGAAACGAGGATAGCCATACTGAAAAAGAAGTCCGAGAAAGAGACGATAGCGCTTCCCGATGACATCTTTTATTTCCTGGCGGAAAAGATAAAGTCTAATATCAGGGAGCTCGAGGGCGCGCTCATCAGGGTCGTCGCGTACGCCAAGCTCATCGGTAAGGAAGTTTCCGTCGACATGGCGAAAGAGGTCTTGAAGGACATGATTATAGAGGGCGAGAAGAAGATCACGATAGACCTTATCCAGAAGAAGGTGGCCGAATACTTCGATATCAAGCCATCCGACATGAGAGCGAAGAAGCGCTCAAGGGCGATTGCCTACCCGCGGCAGGTCGCGATGTATCTTGTGCGGCAGCTTACCGATTTTTCGCTTCCGGAGATCGGCGATCAGTTCGGCGGCAGGGACCATACCACTGTTATGCACGCCTGCGACAAGATAGATAACGATCTGAAAGAAAAAGGCGGGTTAAAAACATTAGTTGATAAACTTATACACAGTATAAAAAATTAGCCCACAACTTGTGGGTTTTGTTGATAAGTTTTGTTATTTGGGGGTGTTGATTGATTTTTGTAAGTTTTTGGGGCTGTTATTGTTGTGTTGTTATCAACTTATCAACAGGAGCTACTACTGGTACTTCTGTCTAAATTAATATAATAATAGAAGGGAGTGTTTGGGGATGAAATTTAACACAACAAAAGACGTTTTATTAAAAGGCATCCAAAGCGTTCAGGCGGCAATAAACACAAAATCCAGCCTACCCATCCTATCTAATATATTAATAGAGGCAACGGACGAGAATATTATCCTAACAACAACAGATCTTGATATAGGGATTACGTCTAAAATACCCATAAAACCACAGGTTGTTGGCGCGATCACAATACCCGCCAAGAAATTTTCGGACATTATAAAAGAACTCCCGGATAACGAGCCGATATCCATTTCTGTAAAAAAGAACAACCTTGTCAGTATTGAGTGTGAAAAAAGCGCCTTCAAGATCATGGGGCTGCCAAAAGAAGAGTTTCCCCAACTCCCAAACCTGAAAGATAAAGATTCCGTGATTATTGAGCAGAAGAAGCTAAAAAAAATGCTTCGCTTAACAGGTTTCGCGATAAGCCACGACGAATCCAGGTATGTGTTAAACGGCGTCCTGTTTGTAATAAAACCCACACACATAAGGCTTGTAGCAACGGATGGAAGGCGGCTCGCCATGATAGATGAAAAAACACAACTGCCGAAAACCATGGAACGCAAGTTCATAGTGCCGACGAAGACAGTCGATGAGCTGGACCGCGTTTTGCAGGAAGATGGGGATGTTTTGGTATCATTCGCGGACACCCAGGTCTTCTTTGATGTGGGGCCGACGAGAATTGTTTCCCGCCTGATCGAGGGTGAATTCCCGAATTATGAACAGGTCATACCAAAAGAGGTTAAGGACAAACTCCTTGTAGCAAGAGACAAGTTTTTGGCCGCGGTCAAAAGGGTGGCGCTGTTTACAAACCAGGACTCGATAGCTGTTAGGATAGACCTTTCAAAAGATAAGATGGTGATATCGAAAAGCGCCCCCTACCTTGGGGAGGCGCGCGTCGAGGTCGACGCCGACTATAAAGGAAAAGATATATCGGTCGGGTTTAACCCGGATTACCTGATAGACCTTCTGAAGAACGTCGACCAGGACAAAATAGGTTTTGAGCTTACCGACCCGGAGAAGCCGGGTGCGGTAAGGATCGGGCCCGAATATATTTACGTTGTCCTGCCGATGCAGATCGGCTGATCTTTGGGCTATGAAAAAAAACGGCTCCATAGAAAACATCCTGAAGGATGTCATAAAGAATATCGGGCCCAAGGGCCGGCTGACCGAAGAAGAGGTCGCTTTTCTTTGGGGGGAAGCCGCGGGCAAGAAGGCCGCCAGGCACTCAAGGCCGGTGGCCTTTATTAAGGCGGTTTTGACGGTAAACGTCGACGGCTCGAGCTGGCTCTACGAGCTCACGACGAGGAAAAGGGAGATAATCAAGAATCTCGAAGACAAATTCGCGGGCAAAAAAGTGAGAGAGATAAGGTTTAGGGTGGGGGAGATAAAATAAGTTAAAAAGTTAAAACGTTTAAAGGTTAAAAAGTTTAAAGGTTAAAAGGGTAAAAAAGAGATGAAAGAAAAGAAGAAAAAAGACGAAAAAACAATAAAAACGAACAACGAAAAAGATGTGAAGGCCGACGAAAGGGCCCAGGCCGTCAAGAAATACGACGCGACGACGATCACGGTCCTGGAAGGCGTAGACGCGGTCAGGAAAAGGCCGGCCATGTATATCGGCGATACGACCCAGCGGGGCTTACATCACCTCGTCTATGAGGTCGTCGATAATAGTATCGACGAGTGCATGGCGGGTTACGCCTCAAATATCGACGTTATTATTAACGCCGATAACTCCGTCTCGGTGGTAGACGACGGCCGCGGCATCCCGGTCGATATCCACAAGACCGAAGGCAAACCCGCCGTCGAGGTCGTCCTGACCAAGCTCCACGCCGGGGGGAAGTTCGACCACAGGGTCTACAAGGTCGCGGGGGGCCTGCACGGAGTCGGCGTGAGCGTCGTTAACGCGCTTTCGGAATGGCTCGAGGTGGAGGTGAGGCGCGACGGCAAGATCTATCACCAGGAATACGAGAAAGGCAGGACGGTCTCAAAGCTTAAGACGATAGGCACCGCGAAAAAGACGGGGACGCGCGTAACGTTCAAGGCGGACGAGGAAATATTCGGCAAAGGCAAGATCGTCTATAGTTTCGACACGCTTTCGAACCGCTTAAGAGAGCTCGCGTTCTTAAATAAAGACATAAGGATATTTTTAAAGGACGAAAGAGTAAAAGAAAAAGAGGTCGAATTCAAATTCTCCGGCGGGGTAGTATCGTTCGTCGAGTTTTTGAATAAGAATAAGAACGTTTTACACAAGAAGGTGATATATTTCGCGAAGGAAAAGGACAGGGTCGTCGCGGAGATCGCGATGCAGTATAACGACGGGTACGGCGAGAATATATTCACGTTCGCCAACAACATAAATACGATCGAGGGCGGCACGCACCTCACCGGCTTCAAATCGGCCCTGACAAGGACGATAAACCAGTATTGTAAGTCGAAGAACCTTCTGAAAGAATCCGAGGTCGGCATATCGGGCGACGACGTGAGAGAGGGGTTGACCGCAGTAGTAAGCATAAAGGTCCCGAACCCGCAGTTCGAGGGCCAGACGAAGACGAAACTCGGCAATTCCGAGATCGAAGGGATCGTTGAGTCTATCGTGAATGAAGCGCTCGGGGGGTTTTTAGAAGAGAATCCTCCGAAACTCGCGGATTGTTCGGAAACAGATCCTTCCCTGTGCGAACTTTTTTTGGTGGAAGGCGATAGTGCGGCGGGCAGCTCGAAGCAGGGACGGGACAGGCGTTTTCAGGCGATACTGCCGTTGAAAGGAAAAATTCTGAATGTCGAAAAGGCCAGGCTCGACAAGGCTCTCGCAAACGAAGAAATACGCACCATCATCACCGCTATCGGTGCCGGAATAGGCGAGGAATTTGATATCGCAAAGCTTAGGTATCATAAAATAATAGCGATGTGCGACGCCGACAGCGTCACCGCCGATACGCCTATATTGCTTCGTCGCGGCGATACCCGGGAACTATTCTTTACCAGGGTGGGGGACTTTGTTGAGAAATGCATCCACCCGGCGCAATATGAAATCATGAGCTTCGGCGAAAAGACAGGCCGAGATCGGAAGAGCG
>JAPLMI010000047.1 GCA_026387115.1 Candidatus Omnitrophota bacterium
GATCGAACGGGACTATCACTGGCATTTTGAAATCCTGCCCATCCTCACAAGGGTGGCCGGTTTCGAGTGGGGAAGCGGATTCTACATCAATCCTCTGCCGCCCGAAGACGCGTGTAAGGCGGTAAAGGAAGCTCAAATCTAATATAAACTTAAGAAGGTGCTGGGTGAATGAACTGAGACGCGATCCTATTACAGGCCGGTGGACGATAGTATTTCTTGATAAAACCGTCGGGGTGTCGGATTTTGTATCCGAGCCTCACATGAAGAACAAAGAAGGATGCCCGTTCTGCTGGGGGCATGAGTCCCTGACGCCGCCGGAGATAATCGCCCATAGGAAATACGGCCCCGAGAACAGCCCCAACTGGTCGGTGCGCGTCGTGCCGAACAAATTTCCGGCATTACGCATCGAGGGAGAATTGAATAAAGAAGGCATCGGCGCATTCGATATTATGAACGGGATCGGAGCCCACGAGGTTATCGTTGATACGCCGGACCATTTCAGGGATATGGCGGATCTGAGCCTGGCCGAAACTGAAGAGGTTGTCTGGGCGTACGTCGCGCGGTCTACCGATTTAAAGCGCGACAGGAGATTTAAATATATCCTCATATTCAAAAATTACGGAAAATCGGCCGGCGCATCGCTTGAGCACCCGCACAGCCAGTTGATAGCGCTTCCGATCGTCCCCAAACGCGTCCATGAGGAGATAGAAGGCGCCGCGAAATATTATGAGTATAAGGAAAGGTGTGTATTCTGCGATATCGCGCGGGGGGAATTGACAGAGAAGGACAGGATAATATATAATGGCGATAAGTTTATCGCGTTCTGCCCGTATGTTTCCAGATTCGCGTATGAGGTCTGGATCCTGCCGAAAAAGCATATGTCGGATTTCGCCGGTATGGAAAGGGATTGCGTTCCGTGTTTCGCAAAGGCGATGCGGAATTCGCTTGCGATGATAAAGGGGTTATTGAAAGATCCGTCATACAACTTTATAATCCATACCTCTCCGATAAACGGGCACGACAGGGAAGATTATCACTGGCATGTCGAGATAATGCCGAAATTGTCAAAGGTTGCCGGCTTTGAGTGGGGAAGCGGGTTCTACATCAATCCGGTCCCGCCTGAAATAGCGGCGAAGAATTTATTGGGCGTGAAGGTGGATGAGAAATAAAAAAAATAGAAAGGATGGGCAGCAGAGATGGCAGTAAAGATAGGCATCAATGGATTCGGAAGAATAGGAAGGATGGTGGGAAGGGCGATTCTGGAAAGAAACTCCAAGAATATAGAGCTCGTCGCCGTAAACGATATCACGGACGCGAAGATGCTCGCGCATCTTTTGAAGTATGACTCGGTGCACGGCCGTTTTCCGGGCGGTAATGTTAAGACTAGCACGGACTCCATCATTGTAAACGGCAAAGAGATAAAGGTCCTGGCGAAGAAGGATCCGGGCGAATTGCCTTGGAAATCACTCGGCGTGGAGATAGTCGTAGAGTCCACAGGGCTCTTCACCGTAAAGAATGACGGCGTGAACAAGAAGGGTAAAGAGGTCAAGGGCGCGATCAATCATATAACCAAGGGCGGGGCCAAGAAGGTGATCATCTCCGCGCCGGCGGAGGGGGAAGACCTCACGATCGTTTTGGGTGTGAATTAAGACAAATACG
>JAPLMI010000106.1 GCA_026387115.1 Candidatus Omnitrophota bacterium
GGCCAGAGAGAGCTCATCATAGGAGACAGGCAGACCGGAAAATCGGCCATCGGCCTGGACACGATCATAAACCAGAGGGATAAGAACGTCATATGCATATATTGCTGGATCGGCGGGCCCCTGTCGGGCTTGAAGAAGAGCCTCTACGCGCTGAAGGAAAAAGGCGCTTTAAAGAATACGATAGTCGTGGCGTCAACGGCGGATACATCGGCGGCCGAGCAGTATCTGGCGCCTTATACGGCGGCTGTCCTGGGCGAATATTTCATGGATTCTAAAAGGGACGTATTCGTCGTCTTCGACGACCTCACGAAACACGCATGGATATACCGCCAGATGTCGCTATTATTGGAACGCTCACCGGGAAGAGAGGCCTACCCCGGCGATATCTTCTATCTCCATTCCCAGCTCATGGAACGCGCCGGAAAATTCAAGAAGGAGAGAGGCGGCGGCTCGATGACGTTCTTCCCTATCGTCGAGACGCTCCAGGGCGACATAACGGGCTACATCCAGACCAACCTCATATCGATGACAGACGGACAGATATATATAAGCTCCAACCTCTTCCGCGAAGGGTTCAAGCCCGCCATAGACCTGGGCCTTTCGGTTTCCCGTATAGGAAGCAAGGTCCAGTCCAACGCGATGAAAGAGGTGTCGAAAGGCCTGCGGCTCGAATACGCCAGATACCGCGAGATGCTTCGCGTGACGAAATTAAGGACGCATCTGTCGGATGAGGCGCTGTCGCAGATGCGCCGGGGCGAAGCGCTTCAGGAATTGTTCCGACAGCCCAATAATCAGCCGGTATCGCAAGGCGAAGAGATCGTCTTATTCTACGCCTTTAAAAGAAAAATTCTGGAACAATTCCCGAAAGACGCCCAGGAAAGCTTCATAAACGGTTTTTTCAAACACCTGTCTATAGCCGACCCCGGCGTAATAGGTTTATTGGAAGAGGCCCGTGACCTCACGAAGGATATAAAGGCGCGTCTCGACAAATGTTTTATCGGATTTTTCAAGAACCTGAAGCCGGAGAAGAACAGGGTCGCGGATGATAACTCTGGCAAAACTTAAACAGAGCCTGGAGTTTAATAAATCGCTCGGCACGATCATCGACATATTAAAGACGACAGCGCTCGTCCAGTTCCGGTCTTTTCAATTTAAGGAGAAGCCCAATCCGGAATTCTCTAAGGAGATAGAGGATGTTTTTGAGATATTTGGTGCGAAAAATATAAGGCACCCTTATTTTTTTGAACGCTTAAGTTTGCCATCGGCGATAATCATCATAACCTCCGACGAGGGTTTTCTCGGGGGACTTAACACGCTTTTGATCAACGCTGCCCTCGACAGCAGGCGCTCCAAAAACGACGAGCTCGTCGTGCTGGGCGAAAGAGGCGCCGGGTACCTTGAGGACCTGAAGGAAAGCTTTGTCCCTTTCCCCGGGATCTCCGATGAGGCCGGCTGGAAAGAGCCCGAGAGGGTCGCGGACTACGTTCTCGGCGGCTACAAGAAAAAGTTCGGCGGCATTTTCGTCAGTTATCCGAAGTTCGTATCGCTGACGCACCAGAAGGTCGAAGTGCTTCAGTTATTGCCGAGATTGCCGGACACCGGACCGGCTGACGGCAGCCGCCGGGACAGGGAAGAAGTTACGATGGAACCTGCCCGGCACAGGGTCGTTGAGGCGGCCGTAGAATTATGGGTGCGGTATAAATTATTCGAGATATTCTGGCTTTCGAAACAATCCGAATATGCCGCGAGGATCATGCATCTCGAAGGAAGCACCTACGAGCTTTCAGGTTTAAGCCAGCGCCTCAGGTTCGATTATTTCAGGCGCGTCCACGCGCTGAGCGATAAGACGATACGCGAGATCTCGGCGGCGAAGCTCCTGTTGAATAAGATGAGATCGTAATTTATATTAAGGATAAAATATGGCACTATCGGAAGGAAGGGTTGTCGCGGTATACGGGTCCGTCGTCGACGTTCAGTTCAAGGATAAGGACCTGCCCGTGATATATGAGATAATAAATGCCGGGACATTCGACGGCCAGATCGTCGTCCTGGAGGTCCTCGAGCATCACGATCCTGATATGGCGAGGTGCATCGCGCTGACGCCCACGTACGGCCTCAGGAGGAACTCCGTTGCCACGGCAACGGGCCAGAGCCTTCATGTGCCGCCGGGAGAGAAGCTTTTCGGCAGGGTCGTGAACGTGCTCGGCGAGCCGATCGACGGAAAAGGCAGGATCGAGACCGATAAGCGCATCCCGATCAGGAGCAAGCCCGATAAGTCCAGGACCGAGATACGCATCGACGAAAACTCGAAACTCAAATACAGGATCATGGAGACCGGCATAAAGGCGATCGACCTCCTCGCTCCCCTGGTAAAAGGCTCTAAGACCGGGATCCTCGGCGGCGCCGCGCTCGGCAAGACGGTATTGATACTGGAGATAATCCATAACATCATAACGAGGGCGAGGGGCGTATGCGTATTCGCCGGCGTCGGCGAACGTATAAGGGAAGGCAACGAGCTTTATTACGAATTCCTGCGGACGAAGCTCCTGGAACGCTCGATAATGGTCTTCGGGCAGATGAACGAATCAAGCGGCGCGCGTTTCGAGGCCGCGCAGACGGGGATCGCCATAGCGGAATCGATGCAGGAATCCGGCGAAGAGGTGCTCTTCTTCATGGATAATGTCTTCAGGTTCGCGCAGGCCGGGGCGGAGCTCTCCGCGCTCCTGGGAAGGATCCCGTCGGAGACCGGGTACCAGCCGACCCTCATAAGCGAAATAGGGGAGTTTCACGAGAGGATAAGATCGCGGGAGAACGCGGCGATCACATCCGTCGAAGCGGTCTATGTGCCGGCCGACGACCTGACGGATCCGGCGGTCGTCGCTATTTTTTCGCACCTCGATTCGCTCGTCGTCCTTTCGCGCGAACATGTGCAGAAAGGCTTATATCCGGCGGTCGACGCGCTTCTTTCATCGAGCGCGTTCATCGATCCGAATATCGTCGGCAAAATTCATTTCGAGATCGCGCAGGAAGTTGTGAAATATTTCCAGAAATACGAGGAATTGCAGCACATCGTCGCGATCATAGGCAAGGAAGAGCTGTATAAGCATGAGCGCGTGATATTCGAGAGGGC
>JAPLMI010000193.1 GCA_026387115.1 Candidatus Omnitrophota bacterium
ACATGGCGGAGGGAGAGAGATTTGAACTCTCGCTAGGGGTTACCCCCTACTACAGGCTTAGCAAGCCCGCCCCTTAAGCCGCTTGGGTATCCCTCCAAATTTGCTTTGCAAATTTGATCCTGAGGCCACTTTAGTGGCCGAAGGACCTTATTTTCGCTTCTTCTTAAAAAACTCCTTTATAAGCGCGCTGCATTCTTCCTGGGACACGCCTTTTGTAACCGCTATCTTGTGATTTAATCTCTTTTTATTTATATCCAAGACGGAGCCGAAAGCGCCTGCCTTAGGATCGGCGGCTCCGAACACAAGCCTCTTAACCCGCGCCAGCACCAGCGCCCCGGCGCACATCGCACACGGTTCAATTGTAACATAGATCGTCGTGTCGGGCAACCGTTCGTTGCTGAAATACGCGGCGGCCTGCGTGATCGCTATGATCTCGGCATGCGCCGTCGGATCTTTCAATAACTTTATCTGATTATGGGCCCGCCCAATAATCCTGCCTTTATGAACTATAACCGCGCCGACCGGCACCTCGTCTATCTCAAAAGCCTTTCCGGCTTCTTTCAGCGCCTCGGACATATACGCCTGATCTATCTTCATATTTAGTGGCGCGCCCGGGCCGGCTCGAACGGCCAACCTACTGGTTCGTAGCCAGTTACTCTATCCAGTTGAGCTACGGGCGCGCAAAAATTATTTAACGATACTGCCCAGCGTGACTTCCCGGTCAGGCATCACGACCGAATGGCCCTTCTCGTCGGAAGCGGCCAGGATCATGCCCTGGCTTTCTACGCCGCGCAGCATCGCCGGATCAAGGTTGTCGACCAAAACAACCTCGCGGCCTATCAAATCCTCTTTCTTGTATGAAGGCTTTATCCCCGCGATGATCTGTTTCGTCTTATCGCCGACTTCGACTACAATCACGTAAAGCCTGTCGGCGTTAGGATGGTCGTTAACCTCTTTTATCCTGGCTATTTTAAACTCCAGCTTCTTAAAATCTTCATACGTTGCCATAGCTCCTCCTCAAATTTGTATACAACTTTTGTAAATATGATATCACGCCCGGCGGGCATTGACAAGATGAAAGAAAACCATTATACTTTACCGATATGCACGCTTTAACGCTGATAATCGTCGGGCTCCTCGTCTTCGCGCTTGCCTATCGTTTCTACGCCAAATTCATTATCACGAAGATCCTCGTATTCAACGATAAGATCCCCACGCCCGCCCATACCTTCAAAGACGGCCGCGACTATCATCCGACAAATAAATACGTGCTTTTCGGCCATCATTTTGCCGCGATCTCCGGCGCCGGGCCGCTCGTCGGGCCGGTCCTTGCGGCTCAATTCGGGTTTCTCCCCGGTTTTCTATGGATTCTGATCGGCGCGGTCCTGGGCGGAGCGGTTCACGACATGGTAATACTCTTCGCATCTGTCAGGACGAAAGGGCTTTCTTTGACGCGGCTTGCGAGGAAGAACATAGGTAAGCCCGCCGGCCTCATAACGGGTTTCGCGATACTTTTTATAATAATCACCGCCCTGGCGGGCCTGGCCCTCGTCGTTGTCAATGCCCTGAATGAAAGCGCCTGGGCGACATTCACTATTGCCATAACGATCCCCGCGGCCTTTATAATGGCGCTTTACATGTATAAGCTTCGCCCCGGCAAGATCATAGAGGCATCTTTAATCGGCGTCGCGATCGTTACCGCCGGCGTAGTTTTCGGTGAGCCATTATCGAAATCAAGCCTTGGCCATATATTCCTGTTATCAAAACCCACCCTCTCGATAATTCTTCCTATATACGGTTTTGTGGCATCGATCCTTCCGGTCTGGCTTCTCCTGGCGCCGCGCGATTACCTGAGCGCTTATATGAAACTTGGAACGATCGCCCTTTTGGCTGTCGGCATATTTGTAGTTAATCCGCATCTCAAGATGCCGGCCGTGACGCCTTATATCCATGGCGGCGGCCCGATAATACCCGGCAAGGTCTGGCCGTTCGTTTGTATAACGATAGCTTGCGGCGCCATAAGCGGCTTCCACTCGCTCGTCGCTTCGGGCACGACGCCCAAGATGATCGACAGGGAATCGGACATACGCATGATCGGTTTCGGCGCGATGCTGACAGAGGCGTTCGTCTCCATCATGGCGCTCATAGCGGCGACGGTGCTTCTTCCGGGAGATTATTTTGCTATCAATGTCCCGGTAGAAGTCTTCCAGAAACTCGGCCTTAACATATCGCAGCTGCCGGATATCGAGCGAATGACCGGCGAAGTCCTTTCGGGAAGGGCGGGCGGCGCCGTCTCGCTCGCGGCCGGCATGTCGGTGATACTTTCCTCGATACCCGGAATGAAACATCTCATAGGTTACTGGTATCATTTCGCTATAATGTTTGAAGCGCTTTTTATTCTTACTACGGTTGATGCCGGCACGCGCGTGGGCCGCTATATCTGTCAGGAGCTTGTAAAAATGGTGAGGCCGCGCTGGGGCAGGACCAACTGGCTGCCGGGTATCCTGATAAGCGGCGGAGTGATAAGTTTCCTGTGGGGATACCTCGTATATAACGGCGATATCTCAACGATATGGCCGATGTTCGGAGTGGCAAACCAGCTTCTTGCGACGCTTGCGCTATCGGTCGGGACTGTTTATATACTTAAACACACGAAGACCTGGTATTACGGCCTTATAACCTTTGTTCCTTCCCTCTTCATGTTCGCCACGACGGTAACCGCCGGCATCATGAACATCACCGGCAACTATCTTCCCAAGCACACATTCCAGGGAAACCTCAACGCCGCGCTTTCGGGCATTATGATAATCCTCGTAGTTATAATATTTTTCGAATCCTTGCGGAAGGTTTATTCGATGCGGCGTCAAATCCGCTAAAGGGGAAAGCTCAATCGCTCTTTTCTCTGAATGATATTATGATGCTGAA
>JAPLMI010000142.1 GCA_026387115.1 Candidatus Omnitrophota bacterium
CCGACGAGGTCTACGGCCCGCTTGACCGCGTCGTAAACTCTTGTGGGATCGTAATCGGCGCATCTAACAAGCGAAACCTTCGCCATAGATCAAACCCTCAATTCATCCTACCATTCCGTACAACCGCAGCCTGAAATGCGCGCCGAGCGATCTGGCTATAGCCTCGCATCTCTTCACGTCGACTTGCGGCAATGTAAGGCAGGTGACTTCCGTCTCGATCTTGTTCCTGCCGCATTCTCTTATAAAATCGAGGATCTTCTTATAAGTCTCGGGCCCGAACTCGGGTTTACATATTTCGTTATATTTCGATTCCGTCTCGGCGTTCAGGCTGACTGAGACCCTGTCGACGAGGCCGATAAGTTCTTTTGCGATCGGCCGTTTATTTATAAGGTCGCCGTGGCCGTTTGTCACGATCCTTATGCGCGCGCCTTTCGCTTTCAAAGTCTTTGCGACGGCTTTAAGGAGATCGAGCCTCGCGGTCGGCTCGCCGTAACCGCAGAAGACGATCTCTTTATAGCGCCTGGGATCGCCGACAGCTTCGATAATTTCATCTATGGCCGGCTCCCTATCCAGCTTCAGGTTGTGGCCTTTTACAAAAGAGGTCTGGTTCCGGACGCAGAAATCGCATTTATTGGTGCAGCGGTTTGTGATATTGAGATAAAGCGAGTCGCGTATCTGATATGCTATCTTCGAACCCTCGTCGAGCTTTAACCTGAAAAAAGAGTTTGCGTTATGCGTCGTGATCCTCGCGATATCCTCTTTCGACAAACCCGATATCTTCGACCATTCGTCGACAAGATACGTGAGGTAGGCCGGCTCGTTACGCTTTCCGCGGTATTCCTGCGGCGCAAGAAACGGCGCATCGGTCTCCAGCATCAGGCGCTCAATAGGCATGATTTTAGCAACCTCGCGTAAATTTTTGGCGTTTTTGAAGGTCAGGCTGCAGGTAAATGAGATATACAATCCCGTATCGAGGCATTTTTTCAGGAAATCGCCGTCGCCCGCAAAGCAATGCATGACCGCGCCGACACCGTTCTTATTTTCCTTCGCAAGAATATCGAGCGCCTCGCGTTCAGCTTCTCTTGAGTGGATTATTAGCGGGAGGTTTAAGTCTCTTGCGAGACGGATGAACCTCTTGAATGCCGAGACCTGCTCTTCCCTGGGAGAGAGGTTCTTGTAATAATCGAGCCCGACTTCTCCGACAGCAACGATCTTCCTGTTTTTGGCAAGCGCTTTGAAATCCGAGATCACCTTGTCGGTAACGGCCCTGGCATCGTGCGGATGAACGCCGACTGAAGCATAGATCATGTCGTATTTCGCGGCGAGCTCGACGGCGCGGCGCGCGCCTTCGACGGAACTCGCGACATTTATGATCTTCTCTACGCCTTTGGACGCCGCCCTGCCTATAACCTCATCCCGGTCTCCGTCAAAATCCTTGAAATCGAGATGGCAGTGGGTATCTATTATCACCTTGATCTAATCCTTTAATCTTGAAGCTAAATAATTAAAACCGTTCTTAATATAATAATTTCTCAACTCAGCGTTAAGGGCGGCGCCCAACGTAACTTTGTAATCCTCCGGCTTGAAGGACCCTAAGATCTTCAGCAGCTCTTCCTTCTTTGAGCCCAATGCCCCGGAAACGGCCCCCTTTTTCAGCAGGAACTCCATGTCAAAGAAATCCCTTATGTCCTTCCTG
>JAPLMI010000173.1 GCA_026387115.1 Candidatus Omnitrophota bacterium
GAGTATCTTCGAAAGCTGTTTGGGCGAATTAATATTGAACTCCTCGCCGGCTATCTCATAAATATGTTTGGTCAGCTTACCGAGCTTCTTATCCATCTCCTCCGACAGGCCGGCAAGATATTCTTTATCTATCGAGACGCCTTTTATCTCCATCATGGCCAATACCCTGATAAGCGGTATCTCGACCTTGTAAAAGAGCTCGTCGAGGTCTTTTTTTGATACCTCTTTTTCTAAAACCTTCTTCAGCCTTAACGTTACGTCGCTATCCTCACAGCAATAACTGCATACCTTATCGACATCGACCTTGTCCATTGTGATGGCGCTCTTCCCCTTGCCCAGAAGCTCGGTGATCGGCGTCGTCATCTTATGATTCAGGTATTCGAACGATATATCTTCGAGGTTGTGGTTAAGCTTCGACGGATTCAACACGTACGAGGCGACCATCGTATCGAACCCGATGCCGGCGAGCTCGATCCCGTAATTCGCCAATACGATGTATTCATACTTGATATTCTGGCCTGTTTTATGGATGCGGCTATTTTCGAATACGGGCTTGAGCGCGGCCAAAACTTCATCAACCGAAAAATATTTATTTACCGGCACATAACAGGCCTCGCCGACTTTCCAGGAAAATGAAACACCCACGAGCTCGGCCAGCATCGGGTCTTCATTCGTCGTTTCGACATCAAATGTAAATTCTTTCAGCTCTTTCAGTTCCTCAACCAGTTTATTGAACTTCTTCTTGTTGTCGATCAATTCATAGGATGAATCGAGCTTCTCCTTGGGCGTCAAATCTTTTAGCATCGATTTGAATTCAAGGTCCTTATATAGTTCAAGGAGTTTCGTCTCGTTCGGCGCTTTCAGCTCGAGCTCTTTGAAATTGACCTTTATCGGCACCTCGGCATCCAGGACCGCGAGTTCCTTGCTCATGATCGCCATATCTTTATTATCTTCAAGCATCTTTCTTCTGGATTCGCTCTTTATCTTATCCGTGTTCTTCAGTAGATTCTCGAGAGACCCGAATTCTCCTATCAATTCCACGGCCGTCTTTTCCCCGATCCCCTTCACGCCGGGAATGTTGTCGGTCGCATCCCCCATGAGGCTCATTATGTCGATCATCCTCTCCGGCTTAACGCCGTAAGCCTCTTCGACCGCTTTAGCGTCATATACGAGCCCTTCTTTGTGAGTGCTCAAAACTTTTATGTGGGAATTAACAAGCTGGAGCGCGTCCTTGTCTCCGGTAACTATGAACGTCTCTATATCGTGGGCTTCAGCCTTCTTCGCGATAGTCGCAAGCACATCGTCCGCCTCATAGCCTTCCATCTCGTATATCGGTATATTATTGGCCTCTACGAGCTTCTTTATATATGGGATCTGGCTTACGAGGTCGTCCGGCATCGGCTTTCTGTGGACCTTGTATTCTTCATACTTCTTGTGCCTGAATGTAGGCCCTTTGAGGTCAAATGCCACCGCGAGCATGTCAGGCTTATTATCCTTGATTATCTTACCCAGCATCGTAAGGAAGCCGTATATGGCATTCGTAGGCTGCCCTTTCGAATTTGAAAGGGGCCTTATGGCATAATACGCCCTGTAACAAAACGAGTTCCCGTCAATCAGGAATAGCCTGGTTTTGGACATTATGCGGCAAGCCTAATAGGTCAGAGTATAGAAGATTTTCGACATCTTTTATTGGGATTTAGCTTATTTCGAGTTGATTTTCCGTAAACAGAAAGGAGCTTCGACCTGCTAAAATCATATAATAGTATACCCGAATCCGCCGTTTTGTCAAGAGGAAAATCGATAAGCTAAGTATGTGCACGTTTAAACGGGGTCGTTCGTTCTTTTGATATGGTCCGACAGGTAATTTCCCGTAAGGTCATCGATCGCCTGCGTTAGCTCCTGAATGCGTAATTCCTTTTCGAACCTGGCCTTTAAATCCTTCGGCGGATTGGTCATGATCTCGAACTGCAGCCTCTTTCTCTCGAAATACACGCGCCTGAGGTCGTCAAGGATATCGTTCCTGAGCTGGGTGGTGAGCCTGGAGCGAACATCAATATTCGTCTGGTCGTCGCTATAGATGAGATTGCCGAGATCCCATGACACAGATACATCGAAGCCGTTTGAAATATCATCCGGCCCCACCGCTACATAATCCCGCGTCGCGCTTGTATATATTGTGGAATTCGTCGAGGTGTGTATATACTTTCCGACGCTCACCTTGGGCACCAGCGCTTT
>JAPLMI010000063.1 GCA_026387115.1 Candidatus Omnitrophota bacterium
CTGAAAGAGTTTGGCGGCAGATCCTTGTAAGGGCCTTTGTAAAATTTTTTTCATCTGAAATATTAAACAGTGTTGAGATCGTCTTCGTCCGAAAACCATTAATAGAGATATTGCGTATCTTCTCTAAATCTTCATCGGTGAGGATTGGGTCTTTTATGAACAATCTATGGCAATGCTCGGCCGTATCTTTAAGTATATTTTTGTGCGGCCCAATATAGCTTTCGAGGCTCATAACGATCTCTTCCCTTATGGGGTCTATGGCCGGATTTGTAACTTGCGCGAATAGTTGCTTAAAGTAATTGTAAAGAAGCTGCGGCTTTTCGGATAATATCGCGTGGGGCGTATCGTTGCCCATAGAGCCGATTGGCTCGCTCGCCTTTTCAGCCATAGGTTTAAGTATGAATTTAAAATCTTCGCGGGTATATCCGAAAGCCCTCAACGAAACCAAAATATCCTGATTATGCCTTTTTAGGGTTTTACCCGGCTCTATGCCGTCCAGATCGATCATCGACTTTTCGAGCCATTTGCCGTACGGATGTGCCAGGGAGAGAGCTTTTTTAATCTCTCCATCGTCAACGATCCTTTTCTCTTCAGTGTCTATGAATAGCATTTTACCGGGTTCAAGCCGGCCGGATATTTTTATGTCGGCCGGGTTAATATCCAGCACGCCGACTTCGGAAGCCATGACGATAAAATCTTCCTTGGTTACTATATATCGAGCCGGCCTCAAGCCATTCCTGTCGAGAACTGCCCCTACGCATTTTCCGTCTGTGAAGGCGATCGCTGCCGGGCCGTCCCACGGTTCCATAAGACAAGAGCGGTATTTATAAAAATCTCTCAAGTTTCTATCGATGGAATTATCCTGCTCCCACGCAGGAGGTATAAGCATGCTCATCGCATCCGCGAGAGAACGTCCCGATAAGACCAACAGCTCAAAAACATTGTCAATGGCGGCAGAATCGCTTCCGCCTGGCACAATGACTGGCTTGACCTGGTCTATGCTTTTGTCTAAGATAGGGCTTTTCAGGAGGCCTTCTTTCGCTTTCATCCAATTTACATTTCCGCGAAGGGTATTTATCTCGCCATTATGCGCAAGAAACCTGAATGGTTGGGCAAGGTCCCATGTCGGGAATGTGTTTGTGCTGTAACGAGAATGCACAATACATATGGAGCTTTTTAAGGCTTCATCTTTTAGATCTAGGAAAAATTCACCAAGCTGAGAGGGCATCAGAAGCCCTTTATAAGAAAATGTCCTGCAGGATATATTCGTAATATAGAAGGAATGTTTTTGCTTAAGCCTAGATGACCGGATGACATTCTCTATCTCCTTCCTTATGATATAGAGCTTTCTTTCGAATCCTATCTCTTCTTTCATGTTGTTATTTTTAGCTATAAATATCTGCTCGATGGAAGGCTCGCTTTCCTTGGCGGTCTTGCCTATGCCGGAATCGTCAACCAGCACCACCCGCCAGCCTAATATAGCCTGCCCCTCTTTTTCGACGATCTTTTTAAATGTATTTTTGCAGAACTCTTTTTCCGCCGGGTCAGCCGGTAAAAATATAAGCCCTGTCCCATAAGAACCTTTTTCCGGCAGATCCATACCATCCTTGCGGCAACTTTTAAGAAAAAACTCATGCGGAATCTGGATAAGGATCCCCGCCCCGTCGCCCGTTTTCGGATCCGCGCCTGTCGCTCCGCGATGAGACATCCTTCTTAAAACTTCAAGACCTTTCTTTACGATATCGTTCGAAGGCCTTCCTTTTATATCGCAAACGAACCCTACACCGCAGGAATCATGTTCAAGCTGGGGATCATATAATCCTTGTTTTGATGGAAAATGTGAATATTTCATTTTTTGTGCCTGAATTTTGTGCACTCTAGTTCAAAAAATTATCCTTCTAAGCGGAGCTTATCTAACTTGCTATAGGATCGAAAGATACTTATCGAGTTCAAACTGCGAAACTTGAATCCTGTATTCATCCCACTCCTTCTTCTTCAGCTCAACAAACCTTGGGAAAATGTGGTCTCCGAGGATCTTTTTCACAAGCGCGCTATCCTCGGCTATTGAAATTGCATGACCGAGCGAGCCGGGAAGAGTTTCGATGCCTTTTTGTTTTCTTTCTGTATCGGTCAAATGATATAAATTGGTATCCATCGGTTTAGGCACTTTATACCCCTTTTCTACACCTTCCAATCCGGCATGGAGCATAGCTGCAAATGTGAGATAAGGATTGCATGCCGGGTCGCATGCCCTGAACTCACATCTGGTGGCCTTCTCTTTACCCGGATAATAGAGGGGTACTCTAACGAGCGCGGACCTATTTCTGCGGCTCCATGCTACATATACCGGCGCCTCATAACCAGGCACTAACCTTTTGTATGAGTTTGTGGTCTGCGCGAATATGGCGCAGATTTCTTTTGCGTGCTTCAAAAGACCGGCTATATAGTTGCGGGCGGTATCCGAAAGGTAATCTTCGCTCTTTGCGTCAAAGAACATATTTTTACTTCCTTTAAACAGCGATTGATGGGTATGCATGCCGGATCCGTTCTCGCCAAAGATAGGTTTCGGCATAAAGGTGGCATATACCCCGAACTTGCTCGCGATCTCCTTTACAACGACCTTGTAGGTTATTACGCTGTCCGCCATTTCAAGCGCATCTTTGTAGCGCATGTCAACTTCATGTTGCGATGGAGCTACTTCATGGTGGGAATATTCAACGTCTATGCCCATCTTCTCAAGGGCCAATACGGTTTCACGTCTCAAGTCACTTGCGACATCGAGCGTTGTAAGGTCGAAATAACCTCCCTTATCAAGCGTCTCTGTAGAGGCATCTGTCTTAAAATAGAAATACTCCAGTTCCGGTCCCAGATAATAATGGTCAAACCCCATTTTAGTTGCCCGCTTAAGGGCTTTTTTCAGCACATAGCGCGGGTCGCCTTCATACGGTGTTTTGTCGGGATTCAATATATCGCATATCATCCTGCCAACAGCATTTTCGGATGGCCTCCACGGAAGGATCGCGAAGGTTTCCGGATCGGGCATCGCGATCATGTCTGATTCCTCAATATCCTGATAACCTGTAATGGAGGAACCATCAAACCCCATGCCGTTTTCCAATGCGCCCGCCAGCTCTTTGTCCGTAATCGCAAAGCTCTTTACCTGTCCCAGCACATCCGTAAACCATAGGCGCATAAACTTTACGTCATTATCCTTTACCAATTTTAGAATATCCTGTTTTGTCTTTTTCGCCATTTTTAATCTCCTTTCCATTAAAATAAAAAGCGTCCATTCGGTCAAAATCCGGTGACCATAAATGAACGCCTCTGTTCTATTCTCGACTATTTAAGCACCACTACGTACTTAAATCTTTACATATATACAAGTAAAGATGAGCCTGTTTTGGTAACCAAATTTTGCGAAGCAAAATTTGATCCTGATCCGCCAAAGGCGGAGAAAGACCTTAACCGATTGCAACCGAACCTTTTTCCCCTGTGCGTATCCTTACGCATTCCTCCAAATTCAATATGAATATCTTGCCGTCGCCGATACCTCCGGTCTTGGCAGCTTTTACTATCGCTGATATTGTTGGTTCGACATAGTTTTCGTTAACCGCAATCTCAAGTCGAACCTTCTTTAGTAAGTTTCCCGTTTCTTTTCGTCCTCTATAAACTTGGGTTTGTCCTTTCTGTCTTCCGCACCCGATAACATTGGAGACGGTCTTAAGATAAATTTCTTTTTTATCGAGCTCTTGTAAAACATCTTCGAGCTTGTGCGGCTGAATAATTGCTATTATAAGTTTCATATTTTTCTCCTTAATCTAATAGTGTATAGGCGCTTTCTTCATGCTGGGTGATGTCGAGCCCGACGACTTCATCCTCGTCAGTGACTCTCAACCCCATCAAGGCGTCCAGGACCTTTAAGAGCACGAAGGTCGCTACAATCGCATAGACAATTGTAGCTGCCACTCCTATTAATTGAACTTTGAATTGGCCAATGTTTCCGAATAATAGGCCGTTATTACCGGCCGGGTTTATTATCTTTTGCGCCAATAGCCCTGTCATCAATGCACCTACTGTACCACCTACCCCATGGACTCCAAATGCGTCGAGTGAGTCATCGTATGCGAGTTTTAGCTTCACAACAGCCACAGCCGTATAGCAGACGAGCGAAGCCGCAATACCTATTATCATTGCCGAGATCGGCGATACGAAACCCGCGGCCGGCGTTACCGTCGCGAGGCCTGCGACCGCTCCGGTCGCGCCGCCGAGTATGGTCGGTTTGCCTGCCAGCTTCCACTCTATCGCCATCCACGTTAATGCAGCCGCAGACGCAGCCGTGTTTGTAGCTATGAACGCCGATACCGCGAGTCCGTTCGCAGCAAGCGCGCTCCCAGCATTAAATCCGAACCAGCCGAACCATAATAGTGCTGCTCCCAGCACTACGAGAGGCAGGTTATGCGGTGGCATCGGTTCGCGGCCATACCCTCGCCGCTTGCCTAGCATGAGAGCGCATATAAGTGCCGAGATACCGGAAGAGAGATGAACGACTATCCCACCCGCGAAATCTAATACTCCCATATTCCTGAGCCATCCACCGGCACCCCATACCCAGTGGCATACGGGATCATACACAAGCGTGGCCCATAATAAGGTAAAGATGACATATGTCGAGAACTTCATTCTTTCTGCGAACGCGCCGGTTATCAGGCCTGGAGTGATTACGGCAAACATCATCTGATAGACCATGAACAAGAGATGTGGTATAGTCGCTGCATAATCTGGGTTCGGGGCCATACCTACACCTTTTAAACCGAACCAGGCAAGACTTCCTATGAAGTGCCCCTTGTCAGGCCCGAATGAAAGGCTGTACCCCCACAGTATCCATTGTATGCTTATAAGGCAGAGAACAAAAAAGGATTGCATCATCGTCGCCAAAACATTTTTGCGCCTCACAAGGCCGCCGTAGAAAAAAGCAAGCCCTGGGGCAGTCATCATCATAACGAGCGCTGTCGAAATTAAAACCCAAGCAGTATCTCCGGAATTGATCATATTACCCTCCTAGTAATTAACATCTACCTGCAGGTATTAGCTTTCCGTTACCCCAGAAATACCCTGCGGAAAACCTACCCAGCGAGAGATCCTTCAACTTGACCGTCTTTGCGGCTTTGCCGTATATGATGTTGTAGCCGGTCTTGTCGGGCTTCGTACCTATATCATATATACCGCAGGCTATGGCCGGAAAATACGGGCCGTATGAATCTTCAGGCACCGCCAGCTTGGTATTGAAATATACAGGATATCCGTCCAGATTGCCGTAGCCTGTCTTATAATCAAATCCGGCTTCCGCGGTCAATTTCTTAAAAGGTAGTATTCCGAAGGTAAGGCCTGAATTCGTTATCGGCTCGGGCCGACTGCCATCAGAATTGCATCCTGTGGGTATATAAACATCTGCGGTAACGTGTCCGGTGCCGTAAGCTTGAGTATCGGTAGAAGGTGCCCATATATGGGTTGATGCTGTGGCATATGCGAACTCCGGCCGGCATGAAATCAGGGTCAGAACAACGCCCAGCGTCAATAATCTTTCAATATTCCTCATCTTATTCCCCTTACATAAAAACAAAAAAGGCGCCTTCTTAATCTTTCCTCGATTAAAAAGACACCTACGTCTAAACGGCCTTAAACGTTGCCGTTTCCAAAACCATCAACATTTACATAAGTAAAAAATTGTTAGGTTTGGTAACCCCGTGCATATCTCTTATGAGTTTTTTCTTATATTTCAACACCATGACATGTGATATATGCAGCCTCTCGCCGACTTCTCTGGCGGTTCTACCCTCAGCTAAAAGAAAAAATACCGCCTTTTCTTTTTTGCTAAACCCATTATTCCTTATTTCCTCTACGATAATCTCTTTATCTAATAATTCATCCGCTGGTTTAGCCGTGTCTGCTATTATATCTCCGGCCGTATCGCCGTTATCGTTTAAAGGTTGTTCCAAGCTCACGATAGATGCTTTGCATCTGTTCTTCCTTGCATAATTAAGGATATGAAATTCGCAACCTTTAGCGATATAAGACTCGTTAACATCTCCGGGCATGCCGCTCTTATAGTGATCTAAAAGGTATATACACATCTCCTGGTATAGGTCGTCCTCATCTATAAAGAGACCGTGGCCGTTGTGTTTTCTAGCTATCCTCTTTAATTTCGGACTTATCTTTTTGTAAAGCTCATCAAAATTCATAGCAATCACCTTCTCTCCACCGAATTAAAACAAAAAAGGGCGTTTTTTTGCCGTTACAACCGGCATAGAACGCCCTTGTCCCAAAAATAAAAAAGCCCTTTTCGGCTTGCTACTTTGCCAAAAAGGACGTCTTTATCCTATAAACAAAAATGGCGTTCCTTTGAACGCCACATTGTTCATCTCACGAAACACATACCCTGTGTTTCATCGTATAAAATATTACCACAACAAACAGTGTTTGTCAAGTGTTTTAAGAATTATTTGTATTTATTCGTAATCGGCATTCGCCTGTCTTTGCCGAATGCCTTGGGGGTTATCTTTATCCCGGGCGGCGATTGCCTCCTTTTGTACTCGCTTTTGTCTACCATTTCGAGGACCTTTATAACGGTATCCTTGTCGAAACCAGCTCCAATTATTTCACTTAACCCCTTATCCTTCTCGACGTATAATTTCAGGATGTCGTCCAGTATATCATAAGGCGGCAAGGTATCTATGTCCCTCTGATTCGGTTTCAGTTCGGCTGTCGGCTCCTTTTCGATTATCGAATCGGGTATGACCTTATTTATCGAATTTCTATATTTAGCAAGCTTGTATACCATTGTTTTGTAAACATCCTTAATCACCGCAAAGCCGCCGGCCATGTCTCCGTACAGGGTAGCGTAACCGGTGGACATCTCCGATTTGTTGCCGGTGGTAAGGACCATCCATCCGAACTTGTTCGAAAGGGCCATCAGCGTGTTGCCCCTGATCCGCGCCTGCAGGTTCTCCTCGGCCGTATCCCTGCCGTGCCCCTCGAATTTCGGCTCGAGCGACATCAGGAATAATTTAAAGATCTGCTCGATAGAGATTGTTATGAACTTTATCCCCAGGTTTGCCGCAACCGCTTTGGCGTCTATTTCCGATTGCTCCGAGGAATAACGCGTCGGCATGAATACGCCTATGGTGTTATTTTTACCCAATGCATCTGCGGCAAGGGTGGCTACGAGCGCGGAATCGACTCCCCCGCTCAAACCCACAACCGCCCTCTGGAAATCGTTCTTCGTCACGTAATCCTTAAGGCCCACGAGAAGCGCCTCGTAAATTTCCGGAACTGGATCGAGAACCCTTACCTCTCTTCTTGGAAGATGAGGCTTATTCTTCTTCGGCAGTTCTTTCGCGATCGTGACGGCGTCCTTTACCGGCTTTGACCGGCCGGCAGGAACGTCGAGGTCGGCTATCAGAATATCTTCCCTAAAAGCCTCCGCGCGGGCGATGATTTTACCGGCGCCATCAACGACCATGCTCTGCCCGTCAAAGACGAGTTCATCCTGGCCGCCGACCAGATTCGTATATGAAATATATACACCGTTCGTTCTCGCCTGGGCCCTGATGGTTTCCTCCCTTTCCTTTATCCTGCCCGCACAATAGGGAGAGGAACTGATATTTATGATTAATGAGGCGCCTTTTTTCGCCTGCTCGGCGACGGGCCCGCTTCTATGCCATATATCTTCGCAGATATTTACGCCGAAGACCGATTCGTCAAGCCTGAAGACGCGAGCGCTCGAGCCCGCCTTAAAATATCTCTTCTCGTCAAAAACGCCGTAATTCGGGAGGAATATCTTATGATATACGCCCTTCACCTCGCCTTTATATATGACCGCGGCCGCGTTATAGATGTCGGATTTAATCCTATCAACAAATCCCACCACAACCACAATATCGTTAACTGCCTTTGCCATCTTCTTTAAAACAGCCATGTTGTCGTCTACGAAATTGGCTTTCAGGAGGAGGTCTTCGGGCGGGTACCCTGTGATCGCAAGCTCCGGAAATGATATTATGTCCGCGCCGAGGCCTTGCGCCTTCAGTATAAATTCGGCTATCTTTTTGCAGTTCGAGCCCATGTCGCCGACGGTGGGATTGATCTGCGCGATGGCGAGCCTTACGCTATTCTTCCGGGCTTTCATTTCCTCATCTTCTCCATCAGTATTATCGCCTCGGCGATCTCGCGCATAGATTTTCTCAGGTCCATGGACTGCTTCTGGATCTTCCTGAACGCTTCCTCCTCGGGGATATTCTGTTCGCGCATCAAAATACCTTTTGCCCTCTCAACGACCTTTCTGGTTTCGAGCTCATCCTGTATCATCTTCGTCTTGACCACGAGGCT